>CAIYTJ010000001.1 GCA_903929065.1 uncultured Bacteroidales bacterium
GGAATCTTTATCATAAAATCCGGAATTATGTATTATTTGAAAACACAAATATACTGTTTTTTTTAGAATTGATAAATTGATTTTTTTAGCGAAATAAAGCAATTTGCAACGATTTTCTTTCTCTCTCCAAAAATGCGTGTATTAAGCCATTTGCCACATAAACAACGACATATAAAAATTATTATATTAAATTTTTAAAAAATAAACGAACAAATACGATTCAAAAAAAATAATTCCTTATTTTAGTAGTCTGAAACAAACGAAATAAGATATGTTAATCATTGGAATTGCTGGCGGAACAGGCTCCGGAAAAACAACTGTTGTCCGCAAAATTTTGGAAAAATTGCCTGATGGCGAAGTGGTTATATTACCTCAGGATTCATATTACCGCGATAGCAGCCATTTGCCGCTCGAAGAACGTTTGGAAATCAATTTCGACCATCCCGATTCGATTGAATTCGAACTGTTGGTGAAACATCTGAAAGAACTCCGTAAAGGAAAAACCATCGATCAGCCCATTTATTCGTATCTCACCTGTACCCGTGCCACTGAAACTATTCCGGTTAACCCGTGTCACGTCATTATTGTTGAGGGAATTTTGGTGCTTACCAATCCCGAATTGCGAAAAATGATGGATTTGAAAGTGTTTGTGGACGCTGATGCCGACGACAGGTTGATTCGGGTTATTAACCGCGACATTGTAGAACGCGGTCGTTCGGTAAACAAAGTGATGGAACGCTACGAATGTACCGTAAAACCTATGCATTTGCAATTTATCGAACCATCGAAAAGGTTTGCCGATTTGATTATTCCGCAGGGTGGAAATAATCATATTGCCATCGATATCCTCACAAAATACATTGAAAACACACTCCTGAATAAGGAATTGGCGGCCGGAAATAAACATTGATAACTTTTTGATTGTTTTAGTACGGCTGATAACTGTTTACTGTTAACTGATAACTGACAAGTCTATGGTGAAAAACGATTTACAAAACATTATGTTTCTGGACATCGAAACGGTGCCACAAACTGACGATTACACCAAATTAAGCGAAGAACTGGCTCATTTGTGGGAAGATAAATTTAATCTGATTCACAAACGTATGCCGGAAAAATATGCTGAAGAAACTACGGCAGCCGAAGGTTTTAATAACAGCGCCGGCATTTATGCCGAGTTCGGAAAAATCGTTTGCATTTCGGTCGGGTTTATTTACTTCAAGGAAAAGGAAATGTTTTTCCGCACCAAATCATTTTGCGGTGACAATGAAAAACTGATTTTGTCGGAATTTTCAAAGCTGATTGGAAAATTTTGTATCAGCAAGGACCACACGCTTTGCGGACACAATATTAAGGAATTTGATATTCCGTATATTTGCCGGCGAATGCTTATCAACGGTCTGAAATTACCACCGGTATTCAATATCGCGGGTAAAAAACCGTGGGAAATTCACTTTTTTGATACGCTGGAATTGTGGAAATTTGGCGATTATAAAAACTACACCGCTCTCAAACTGCTGACAGCCGTCTTCGGGATTCCAACCCCAAAAGACGATATTGATGGAAGTCAGGTGGCACACGTTTACTACAAGGAAAAGAACATCGACCGCATTTCGCTTTATTGCCAGAAAGATGTGGTGGCAACTGCCCAGGTTTTTTTGAAACTAAATGGGTTGAATTTGATCAGGGAGGAAAATATTCAATTTGTATAATTGATTATGAGGAAAAATACACCGATAATTTTCATTACACTTTTAGTTTTTTTATTCGCTTCGTGCGGACAGAAGAAAAACGATGGAATTACGGTTTCCTCCAACGATCTTAAAGAAATTATCAAATCCGATACGTTGAAAGTTGCCACGATGTACGGTTCAACTTCCTATTTTCTTTTTCGGGACGAATTGCTGGGTTTTGATTATGAAATGACGGAAAATCTGGCGGATTACCTGCATTTAAACCTCGAAATCAAGATTGCCAAGACCCAAAAGGAAATGGAACAATGGCTTGAAGAAGGGAAAGTAGACATTGTGGCTTACAATATTATTCAAACCAAGGAATTAAAGCGCAAGTTCAGTTTCGTACTTCCACAGGAAGAATCGTATCAGGTGTTGGTTCAGAATTTGGGTGCAAATTCTATTTCTGAAGTTACCGAACTGGCCGGTAAAACGGTTTATGTGAACGAAAACAGCATTTTTCATACACGACTTAAAGCATTAAACGAAGAAATAGGCGGAACAATTGATATCAAAATTGCCCCCGATTCACTTTCGAACGACGATTTGATTGACATGGTTGCTGAAAATAAAATTCCGTATACGCTGGCTTATCACAATACCGCCATACTTCATAAAAATTATCAACGAACACTGGATTGTCATATGCCGGTCGGCTTTGAACAAAACAACGGTTGGTTGGTGCGTAAGAAGAGCCATGACTTGCGGAAAATAATTGAAAAATGGCAAAAGGTGCCTGAAACTGCGCTTACACAAAATAATCTTTTGCATAAATACTGGGAAGTAAGTCCATTTTTTGCGCTTCGTAATGTTACGATTCCAAAAGGTGCCATTTCACCCTTCGATCGGTTCTTTAAAAAATATGCTCCTCAGATTAACTGGGACTGGCGGTTGTTGGCAGCACTCGCTTATCATGAATCGCACTTTGATAATACGGTAGTTTCGTGGGTTGGAGCAGCCGGATTGATGCAATTAATGCCACATACAGCCTCCAATTTCGGGTTGGATAAAGACACTAAATTTGACCCCGAAAGAAATATTGAAGCCGGAGTTCAGTATATCAAGAGTTTGAATCTTTCGTTTCGTCAGATTGAAAACAATGAAGAACGTACCAAATTTATTCTGGCAGCTTATAATTCCGGTCCGGCGCATATTCTGGATGCCATGGCACTTGCCCGTAAATATGGAAAAAATCCGCATATCTGGAATAATCAGGTGGAATATTTCCTACAGAAAAAGAGTGAACCCGAATTTTATAACGATCCGGTAGTAAAATATGGATATTTCCGTGGAAAAGAGACGGTCAGATATGTCCAAAACACGCTTGACACGTATAAAAAATACCTGAAAAGGAAATAAATAACAATAAAACAATAACTATGGCTGACAGTGAAATTATTCTTATCAACATTTCTGGCGACGATAAACCCGGTGTAACAACGGCTGTAACCGAGATTTTAGGAAAATACAACGCCACCATTCTCGACATTGGACAGGCCGATATTCATAATACCTTATCGCTCGGCATGCTTTTCAAGGTTTCGAATCACGATGATTCGGGAAATATTCTGAAAGAAGTACTTTTTAAATGTTCCGAATTGAATGTGAATGTCCGGTTTACGCCAATTACTATGGACCGGTATGAAAACTGGGTTGGACGAAAGGGGCAAAACCGGTACATTGTTACGTTGCTGGCAAAAGTAATCACGGCTAATCAACTTTCGAGAGTTACAAAGGTACTTGCAGACCAAAATTTGAATATTGATTCCATTAAACGTCTTACCGGTCGTCTTTCACTCAAAAAGGAAGATGAAAATTCAATTCGTTCATGTATTGAGTTGTCGGTTCGAGGCGAAATCCCTGATAAAAATGCTCTTTCATCACAATTTATCAAATATTCCACAGAACTTGGTATTGATATTTCATTTCAAAAAGATGATATGTTCCGCCGGAATCGCCGGTTGATTTGTTTTGATATGGATTCAACACTTATTAAAACAGAAGTAATCGATGAGCTGGCAGAACGTGCCGGTGTCGGCGCAGAAGTTCGTGCCATTACCGAATCCGCCATGCGCGGCGAAATTGATTTCAACGAAAGTTTTAAGCAGCGGGTTGGTTTATTGAAAGGATTGGATGAAAAAGTGATGGAAGAAATTGCCCGTGATTTGCCTATTATGGAAGGCGCCGAAAGGTTGATGGCTACATTGAAACTTTGCGGAATTAAAATAGCCATTCTTTCCGGAGGATTTACTTATTTTGGAAACAGGCTTAAAAAACTGTTCGATGTTGATTACGTTTATGCTAATGAACTTGAAATTGTGGATGGAAAACTAACAGGGAATTATATTGGCGATATTGTGGACGGCAAGCGGAAAGCCGAATTGTTGAAACTGATTGCCCAGGTCGAAAAAATTGATCTGGAACAGGTGATTGCTGTAGGCGATGGAGCGAATGATTTACCAATGCTTAATATTGCCGGACTGGGAATTGCTTTCCACGCCAAACCAAAAGTGATAGAAAATGCCCAGCAATCTATTTCCACTATCGGATTGGATGGCGTTCTTTATTTTCTGGGATTCAGGGATATGCATATTATTTAGTTTATAGTTTACAGTCAATAATTTAAAACAGGCAATTCAAATGAAAAAAGCAATAGTGATTGGTTCAACCGGAATGGTTGGAACACAATTGATAAAATTATTGATTGAAAACGAAGAATATTCCGAAATAGTTTCGCTTGTACGCCGTTCAGGAGGAGTAAAACATCCGAAACTGAAAGAAGAGATTATCAATTTTGATAAACCCGAAGAATGGAAAAATCTTGTGACTGGCGACGTGCTTTTTTCAACACTCGGAACCACTATTGCTCAGGCGAAAACCAAGGAAAATCAGTTTAAGATTGATTATACCTATCAGTTTACCGTTGCGGAAGTTGCGGCTAAGAACGGAGTCTCCAACTATGTATTGGTTTCATCAGCTGGAGCCAGTTCCAAATCGGCTGTTTTTTATTCGAAAATGAAAGGCGAACTTGAAGATGCTGTACAAAAACTTCCTTTCGAAATAATCAGTATTTTAAGACCGGGCCAGTTGGATGGAAATCGGACGGAGAAACGCGTTGGAGAAAAAATAGGACTGGCGGTTATGTATTTTCTCAATAAAGGAGGACTGTTCAAACGTTTCAGACCTATAGTGGCGGTTCAGGTGGCGAAGGCTATGATCAATGCAGCCTCAAAAAAAACTTCAGCCTCATACACCCTGGATGAAGTTCATAAGCTTGCAAATTGATTAGATATCAGAGTTTTTATAATTTTCCATTAATCTATAAAATTGAGGATTTTTTTGATTTGCAATAACATCAGTTCAAAAAAACAAAATTAGGAATGAAAACGTTTCAAAGTGAAATGATTCTTACCCACAATTAAGTATCTTTGCCGCGGTTTAACGATTTCAAAACAGTTTCATGAAAAAAAACAATCTGATTTATCTCTTTCTCTTTTTTATAAGTGCCTTTTCTTATTCCCAGAATTACACTATCAGCGGTCATATAACTGACCAAAAAAGCGGCGAAACTATTATAAACGCGGCAATACTCGAAAAAAATTCTCACAAAGGCTGTGTGAGTAATTCGTATGGGTTTTATTCCATCACCCTTCCAAAAAGCGAAGTAAATCTTTTCTATTCCTATGTTGGTTACAGTGCTCAGAATAAAACGTTTAAACTAAAGAAAGATACTATTATCAATATTCAGTTGTCAGAAACCAATGAATTGGCGGGAGTTACCGTTTATGGCAACCGGAAAGACTTGGGTGTTCAGGGTTCGCAAATGAGTGCCATCGATTTGCCTATAAGTCAGATAAAATCAATTCCAACTTTATTTGGAGAAACCGATGTGTTGAAAGCCCTGCAACTTTTGCCTGGTGTGAAAAGTGGAACTGAAGGCCAGTCGGGATTTTATGTTCGGGGCGGTGGACCGGATGAAAATCTGATATTGCTTGATGACGTTCCGCTTTATAATGTAAATCATATGTTTGGTTTTTTCTCTGTTTTTAATGCAGATGCAATTAAGGATGTGGTGTTATACAAAGGTAGTTTTCCCGCCCGTTTTGGCGGAAGGCTTTCGTCAATTGTGGATATCAGCATGAAAGATGGGAATAATCACAGTTATCACGGAAATGTAACTGTTGGATTGATTTCTTCTAAAATTAATTTTGAAGGACCTCTTTTCAATGACAAAACAACATTTAATATTTCTGCCCGCCGTACCTATGCCGATTTGCTCGCACAACCACTGATTCAGTCGACTCTGGCTCAGCAGCCCGGCATTGAAAAAACCTCAGCCGGATATTATTTTTATGATTTAAACGCCAAACTGAGCCATAAATTTTCGGATACCGACCGGCTTTATTTGAGTGTTTTCAGCGGTGACGATGTGATTTATGCCAATATCCAGCAAAGTTCTACAACTTCGGATCTTGGAACAGAGAAAACCTGGTTGAAAATGGACTGGAACTGGGGAAATTTGCTAACAGCTCTGCGTTGGAATCATGTTATTTCCAACAAATTGTTTATGAATACAACAGCCTATTACACCCAGTATAATTTTGTAATGGGAATCGGCTTAAATACAGAAACAACGGTTATAAATCCACCTTCAACAGCAAATTCAGATATCAAACTTGGATTCCATTCAGGCATTGATGATTATGCTGCTAAAGTGGATTTTAATTATGTGCCCAATCCAAACCATGATATCAGATACGGTTTGAATTATACCTACCATACTTTTCGGCCGGGAGTTACTGTAGCACAAACTTTGACAACGGGCACACAACCAATGGACACAACCATTGGCGATGGCAATATTTACTCACACGAAGCTGTGGCTTATTTTGAGGATAATGTAACCCTGAGCGAATCGTTGAAAGCGAATGTCGGACTGCATTATTCTACCTTTTTTGTTCAGGGACAATTTTACCAGTCGCTGGAACCACGACTTAGTATGCGCTACCTGATTAATGAAAAACTTTCGCTGAAAGCCGGTTATGCTTCCATGAGCCAATATATTCATTTATTGTCGAATAGTAATATCGATTTACCCACCGATTTGTGGGTGCCCGTAACCAAACGAATTGCACCTATGCATTCTCAGCAAGTTTCGGTCGGTGTGTTTTATAATTTAATGAATATGCTCGATTTATCGGTAGAAGCTTATTATAAAAACATGGATAATCTCATTGAATATAAAGACGGCGCTTCGTTTTTCGGCTCAAGCACAGGCTGGGAAGATAAGGTTAATGTAGGCAAAGGATGGGCTTACGGTATTGAATTCCTTGCACAGAAAACAATTGGAAAAACAACCGGTTGGATTGGTTATACCTGGTCTAAAACTGATCGGCTCTTTAATCGTCCCGGTCAGGAATTGAACAATGGTTTTGTTTTTCCGGCAAAATATGACCGGACTCACGATGTCAGTATTGTACTTTCGCATAAATTCAGCGACCGTTTTGATGTGGCTGCTACCTGGATTTATAGCACCGGAAATGCTGCTACACTGGCTATGCAAAATTATGCCGGAGCAACCATTCCCGGCACGAGCGGTTCAAATAATTCCAGCTCAACCGCTTCGAATTTTGCGAGTTTACCCTATATAAGTTCACGCGATAATTTCAGGTATGAACCAACTCACAGACTGGATGTGGGAGTAAACTTTCATAAAAAACTGAAACACGGAGTCAGAACCTGGAATGTGAGTTTATATAATGCTTACAATCAGCTGAATCCATTTTTAACAACTATAAAAACTAATTCGGTTTATAATTCTGCGACCGGAAACTATACACAGCAACGACAACTGACTCAGATTTCGCTTTTCCCGATAATTCCGTCGGTGAGTTATACGTATAAATTTTAAATACCCTAACTCCTAATGGGGAGAAGAAATCAATTTTTATAATTGAGTAAAAATAGAAGAAAGATAAAAAAGAAATGAAAGCATTTAAAAAAATAATATTTCTCTTACCGCTGATTTATTTTCTCACTTCGTGTCAGAAAGTAATTGAGTTTAATGGTCCGGTTACCGATCCTATTGTGGTTGTCAATAGTCTGGTTACCCCCAATGCAGTGGTAAAAGTGGTTCTTTCCAAAAGCCGTTTTTTCCTGAGCAATGACACCGCATTTACGATGATTGATACTGCCACCGTTTCGCTTTACGTGAACGGTGTGATGAAGGAAACACTGAATCATACTTCCAACGGAACTTTTTTGAGTATCTATAAACCTGTGGTTGGTGATTCCATCGGCTTGCTGGTGCAGGTTCCGGGTAAGAATACAATTCAATGTTCAACAAGTATTTTGCCACAGGTTCCGGTAGTTTCTATTGATACTGCCACAGTTCTGACCGGTCTTAATAATCCTCTTATAAATGTTTCAGTTCCTTCAAATGGAGGTTTGCCAGTGATAGATACGATTGGAACAACTATCGGTCGGAAAATGAAACTTATTTTAAAATTCAATGACGATACAAACAAACAAAACTTTTACAGACTGGTAGTTTATATTAAAACCTACACCAGTATAAAAGTTACAAATAATTATACTTTTTCGTTTGATGATATTGTTTCAGGAAATACTAGCAACGACACTATCGGGCCACCCACTTCTCTTGCCTCTAATAAATTCAATGTGTTCAACGACGATTTGTTTAACGGCAAACAATATGCACTGAAGTTCAGCGTGGATGATAACAAAGATAGTTATCTGTCCGGCAAATCGCCACTTGTTGTTAAAAAAGAGCTTTACATCGATTTGCAAAGCATCAGCCGCAACTATTACCTGTACCTTCAAACCCGTTCGAACGCCAGAAATAACAGTTTTTTCTCTGAACCCGTTCAGGTTTATACCAATATTGATGGCGGAATCGGTATTTTGGGAAGTTACACCAGTAATGTGACAAAGATAGTGTTGTAAATGCTTATATAAAAATTCAAAATAGCTAAACTTTCAATTTGTAAGTAACTGACTATTTAAAACATAAAATCACCTTATATCTTCCGCATTTTCTGTAATTAATTTATGAAATAAGCTTGATTACTTACTAACCAAAAGTAATGTTTATACTCTGATTTATACGTGTTTGATAAATTATTACACATAAAAATCAATTTATAATAAATATGTGTACCAAATTGAAATTAATCTTGTATTTTTACGGCGATTTCAAGTAAAAACAAGACATATTTTAATATTAAGAACATGAAAATCGGAATCCCAAAAGAAATTAAGAACAATGAAAGTCGCGTGGCATTGACACCCGGTGGTGCAAAAACTTTGGTACAAAACGGTCATGAAGTTTTTGTAGAAACGCACGCCGGAGAAAACAGCGGTTTTACAGACGAGCAATACAAAAAAGCAGGCGCACATATTTTAAATACAGCAGCTGAGGTATTTGCGGTTGGAGAAATGATAATGAAAGTAAAAGAACCGATTAAATGCGAATACAATCTCATTCGTCCAAATCAACTGGTTTTTACCTATTTTCATTTTGCTTCCGGCGAAGAGTTGACACATGCTATGATTGATAGCAAAGCTGTATGTCTGGCTTACGAAACAGTTGAAAAAGCGGACCGCACCTTACCATTACTAATTCCAATGTCTGAAGTTGCCGGTCGCATGTCTATTCAGGAAGGTGCTCGCTGTCTCGAAAAACCGAAAGGTGGAAAAGGTATTTTGCTTGGTGGGGTACCCGGTGTAAAACCAGCAAATGTGCTTGTTTTAGGTGGAGGTGTTGTTGGAACTCAGGCAGCATTGATGGCAGCCGGATTAGGCGCTCATGTTACCATCGCTGATATTTCCCTGCCACGGTTACGTTATTTAAGCGAAATTATGCCGGCAAATGTTGATACGTTGATGTCAACTACATCGAATATTGAAGAAATGTTGCCGCATACTGATTTAGTTATTGGTGCTGTGTTGATTCCGGGTGCAAAAGCACCACATTTAATTACCCGTGAAATGCTGAAACTTATGCAGCCGGGTTCTGTTCTTGTTGATGTTGCAATTGATCAGGGTGGATGTTTCGAGACTTCTCACCCAACAACGCATGCCGAACCGGTTTATGAAGTAGATGGAATTTTGCATTATTGCGTAGCAAATATACCAGGAGCAGTTCCGTTTACCTCAACGTTGGCGCTGACAAATGCCACATTGCCTTATGCAGTTATTCTTGCCAATATGGGTTGGGAAAAAGCGTGTGAAAAACACGAAGACTTGCATAAAGGATTGAATATTGTTAATGGTAAAGTCGTATGTAAAGCAGTAGCTGATACATTTGGATTATAAAATCTATATCCAATACTTTTGGCTCCTTCTGATAACTTCAGAAGGAGCTTTTTGTATGAACCAGTTTCAATTTCAAGTTAATTCTATGTTATTAAACAGAAATTGAAAAATAAAAGAAAAATAATTTGGAAAACGTAATACTTCTCACTAATTTTGGTCGACCAAACAGATGGTTGTCTGAAAAAAGCAAATTACATTAAAGAAAATTTTAAAAATAA
>CAIYTJ010000002.1 GCA_903929065.1 uncultured Bacteroidales bacterium
AATTATAAATTTGATGAAGCCATAATTAATTACAATAAAAATGAGTTCTGAAAATCCTATCCTAAATAGCCCCTATGATGAACCCAAATTGCATTATGCAACTGATCCGGATGGTTCTTTAAACTACAACGATATACGAAAAAGCAGAAGAATATTTACTCCGGATATTCATGCCATACCAACAAGGCAAGGGCCGCAAACTTCAATGTATGAAGTAAATGATTTTAGCGAATATGGTACGCACATCATTAATCTGTGTCGGAAAGAAGTTGGGAAATGGCGAGGAGAAATTTACCCAAACACCACACGGGTTACCAAAGAACTACTTGATTTTTGGTTTAATAACCCCGATAGACATGCAACTAAACAACTCTTTTTTGCCCAAAGAGAATCTACAGAAACAGCAATATGGTTGAATGAGGTAGCCGATAAATCCAATGCCGGACAACACATTCTGAACATTCTAAGAGGTGGACAGCAAACGGTAAGTGAAGATCCTGCTGATCAACTTCCGAGAATTTCTTTTAAAATGGCAACTGGTTCCGGTAAAACTGTCGTAATGGCCTGTTTTATCCTTTATCACTATTTCAACAGACAAGAATACAGAAACGATACGCGATTTGCCGATTATTTTCTGATTGTAGCTCCTGGAGTCACCATCAAAGACCGTTTAGGTGTCTTATTTGTTGATACTAAAACTAAGAATCCTGCAGATATCCAGGATTATTACCATGTGCGGGCCCTTGTACCTCAGAATATGGAACACCGGTTAGACAATTTGAATGCCCGCCTGGTCATTACAAACTATCACACTTTTGAGCCAAAAGTATTGAAAGGGAACAAACGAAGTCCTTTCTACGGGAAAGTAAATTTGGAAGGGAAGAAAATCGACACCGGAAATATTGAAGATTTTTCACAGGTTATAAAACGTACTTTAAGTAAATTCAAATCCGGCACCCGCTTATTGGTGATGAATGATGAAGCACATCATTGCTATTTACCAAAATCAAAAGGCAAAACATCGGATAACGAGGAGGTTGATGAAAATCAGCGGGCTGCTGTCTGGTTCTCCGGATTAAAGGAACTTTCGAAACGGTTTAAACTTCAGAATATTTACGATCTTTCAGCAACTCCTTACTATTTAACAGGTTCAGGATATATTGCTTATAGTCTGTTTCCCTGGGTAGTTTCTGATTTTGGTTTGATCGAAGCGATAGAATCTGGTTTGGTGAAAATTCCATTTTTACCCGAAAGCGATAATACGCAGGAATTAACAATGCCGGTTCTTCGCAATTTATACGACCATGTAAGAGACGAACTTCCCCGGAAAGGACAGCGAAAACAGAAATCGGAGGCTGCCGCAGAAGGTCAAAAAATTAAAGAATTGCCACCTCGGCTGCCTTCCTTGGTAAAAGCTGCTTTGGATCAGTTTTACGGCCATTATGAGAATTATTACAACGGGATTCGAAAAAATAGTGAAGACAAATCCAACTTGTTTTCCTCTCCACCCGTATTTATTGTGGTTTGCAATAATACATCAGTATCAAAAGAGGTGTATAAGTATATTGCAGGTTATGAGTATCTTGATGAAAATCAACAGTTAGTTACGGTTTCCGGAATTAAGGATTTGTTTAGCAACTATGATCCGACAACCAAACGTCCACTTAAAAGACCACCTACCCTGCTAATCGATAGCGCAGCTTTGGATAATGGCGACCAGATCAATGACGAATTCAAAAAAATATTTACCTCTGAAATCGAGGAATTTAAAAACGATTATGCAAGGATTCATGGTCAGGGAAGTACTGAAAGAATTACTGAAGCTGAAATATTACGTGAAGTTGTAAATACAGTTGGCAAACAAAATAAACTAGGGTCGCATATTCGATGCGTGGTCTCAGTTTCAATGCTAACTGAAGGTTGGGATGCAAATACAGTGACTCATATCATGGGTTTACGTGCTTTCGGTTCTCAGTTACTTTGTGAACAGGTTGCCGGAAGGGCCTTGCGAAGAATGAGCTATTAGATCGGAAGAGCGTCGTGTAGG
>CAIYTJ010000003.1 GCA_903929065.1 uncultured Bacteroidales bacterium
GGTTCGGTAATGAAAAATCCCATTTGAGTACCTGTACGCCTTGAATAAGTCTTGACTTCCGGCGTTTTTTCCAAAATATAATCCACTTCGTTGAGCATGCGGTTGGTTTCTTCGAGCGAAGTTCCGGGAGGTGAATTATAATCAAGCACGATAGAACCTTCATCCATTTCGGGCAAAAATCCGGTTTGCAACCGTGGAAGCATTAATACCAGACACAAAATTAAAACGGCAACGAAACCTGCGCTAATATAAGGGCGGCGGATAAAAACTTCAATCCACGGGCGGTGTTTGACCAAATGAACTTCCGAATTGGTTGATAATCCCTTATCTTTCGAAAATAGCAGGTAAATTACCGGCAAACCAAGCCATGTTACCACAAAGGAACATACCAGCGTAATAATCATGGTTTCCGTCAGAATCTTAAAATAGGCACCGGCAACACCCGACATTAATTCGAACGGAAACAGAATAACAATGGTGCTGAGTGACGAGCTGACCATCGATGGAAAAAGAAATGTTATGGCTTTTCCGATTAATTCTTTGGGCGTTTTATCCGGAAATTCTTCGTGCGTTCGGTGAATTTGCTCGACGACAATAATTGCATCGTCAATTATAAGCCCGATAGAAGCCGCGATGGCACCTATTGTCATGATATTGAAATCGAAGCCGATTAATTTCATGCAGATAAACGTGAGTGCCAATGTCATTGGAATTGTAATCAACAACACTGAGCCGGCTTTATATGATTGCAGGAACAACAAAACTACGATAATCGCCAGTACCAAACCAATCCAAAGCACATCAATAATGCTTTGAATGCTGGTTTTTACGAATTCAGATTGATTGTAATACGGTTTTAGAACCACACCTTTGGGCAGAATTTTATTCAATTCAGCCACTTTTGCTTCAACACCGGTTGCCACGTCAATCAAATTGCTTTGCGGCTGTTTCACCACGGCAATAAGCGGAACATTTTTGCCATCGGCTTTAATGCGGATATAATCGTTTTGCTCGGCAACAACCACGTTGGCCACGTCGCTGAATTTCACCTTACGGATTCCGTTGTCAAAAATGACTAAGTTTTTTATTTCTTCAATATTTTTGAGCGTTGCATCGGTTACAGTGAGATACAACCGGTTATAATCGACTGTGAAACCGGTAGATTTTATAAAATCGGTTTGCTGGAGGATTTTTTGAATATCAAGCGGATTGATTTTAAGTGTATTTAGTTTCCTTTCGTCCAGCACAATGCGGTATTCCTTTTCTTTTCCGCCAATTACCTGCACCGACGAAACGCCCGGAACGCGTGACAGAAATGGCTTTATGGTGTATTGCGCAATCAGTTTCAGTTCAACGGAACTTTTGGTGTCCGATTGAAGCGAATAACCCATTACCGGCAAAATGGACGGATTCATTTTCTCCACCGTAATCTGAACATCAGGCGGCAAATCGTTTTTAATCTGTGTAATCTGCGATTCAATTTGCTGTTTATCCAAATCAATATCCGTATTCCAGTTCATAAATGCTGAAATCTCGCAACTTCCCATGCTGGTAGTGCTGCGGATTAAGTGCAGGTTATCAACGCGTTTGATGGCGTTTTCGATGGGCTTAGTCACCATCACCATCATTTTTTCAACCGGTTGTTCACCGTTTTCGACAATGATTTTAATTTTTGGAAAAGTTATGTTTGGGAAAAGAGAAGTTTTAAGATTCTGATACGAAAATACACCGCCAATTAAAATCAGCAATAGAATAACCGCAATCGGGCTTTTGAATTTTACAAAAATCTTTTCCATATGTTGCTTACTGTTTACTGCTTACCGCTTACCGTTATTTTTACTGCCGAGCTATCATTCAGCCCATAAGCTCCTTCGCTGATTACTAAATCCGAAGTTGATAAACCAGAATTCACAATTTCAACAAAATCATCGTTTTCAATTCCTTTCTGAACAAGAACTTTCACGGCCAGTTTATTATTCACTACTTTCATTACCCAGAATTCGGTTTGCGTTTCGTTGGTCATCAAAGCATTTCGTGGAATCAGACAGGTATTTAAATGACGAGCTTTTACCAGTTCCACTTCCAGATTCAGATTTTCGGGTAATGGCTTGTTATAATGCGGTTTAATAAGTACTTGTTGGGTTTGGTTGGCATCGTCAACAGTCGGCAAAATCTGGTAAATGGTACCGGAAAAACGAGTATCTTCACCTAAAACCAATGTACAAGTTGCACCGGTTTTCACCAGCGAATTAAACTCAAACGGCAGATTCAATTGCACTAAAACATCATGATTTTCGGCCACGGTACAAAGTGAAGCGCCTTCTACAGTATATGCACCATTTTCGGTAATGTTCAACGTGCTGATAACGCCTTGCGAAGGAGCAAAAACCTTGATTAACCCCATATTTCCTGAATCGGAATTCTCTAATGCCTTGTTTTCTTTGGTTTGTATTTCGAACAGCAAATCGCCTCTTTTGACGGAATCACCAAATTTCACTGAGATTTTTCGTACGTAACCGGAAATCGGCGAAACCACCAGGTTCTTTTTCAGATAAATAGTTTTACCGTTGAAAGTCAGTTTGCTGTCAATTTCACCGAATTTTACTGACGAAGTTTTTACACTTACCACCGGTGATTGTTCTTCCTCTTTCGCTTCCTTTTTTCCACAGGAGTTCAGCACGAAAGCTGAAATACAAAGCGAGAATAATATTTTTCTCATATTCTTTCTATTTACTAACTAGTAGTTCCAATAATTAAACGAATTCACCAATAATTGTTTTTCCATGTTAAGCAACAGAAAATCCTGCTTTTTGGAAGTGATATCTTTCAACAAATTTTTAAAATCCATTACTGAAATTAATCCGTGAGACAGTTCATCCGAATAAACTTTATATAGTTTGTCGTATTGATTTAATTGATTTTCGAGGATGATTCCACGTTCGTCGAGCGATTTTAGCTGACTCCGGATTTTATCTTTGTTGATTTCACGCTGGGTTTTAAAATGTTCTTTTTCGAATTGAAGCGTTGAAATGTTTACTGTTGATTTTTCGCGTTCCAGCTTTCGTTGATTGCCATCGTATAACGTCCAGCTGAAATTTAGTCCGAAACTGAAACCGAACCGGTCGAAAGTCGGAATTCCGGTTGCGTTGTAGCCGGCATTGGCAAAAGCGTTTAGTTGTGGTTTGTATTTCAGTTCGCCGATGGACTGGTCGGCTAAAATTCCCAAACTGTCAAGTTTGTAGGACATAAGAAAATTCGATTCAGTCGTTTTATCTGGTAATATCGATAATTTAATTTCCTTAATATCAGCAGGAACTGAATCTTTAATTCCGCAAAGCAGGTTTAAATCAAACAGATTAGCCTTATAATCGTCTTCAAACGATTTGTTGGTAACCTGCACATTTTGTTTCTCTATTTCGAGCAACATTAAATCCGATTGTTTGTAAACAGCATTTTCAACCAGTTTATGCATTATATTCAGTTGGTCATCAAGTTGTTTCAGAATAATCCCGCCGTTTTTAATCTGCAATTTCGACTTCAGGCAAAGGATATATTGATAGCCAACCAGCTGTTCCATTTCGTGAATTGTCATGGTGGTTGAATTATCATTTTGTTTACGTGAAATATCCGATTTGTAGGAATACGGTTTCAGATTCATTTTGGCCAAAAGAGGTTGCTTCAACGAAACATATGCCTGATACTGACCGCCGTTTGTGATTCCCAAATCATAACCGGTGTAACTGTTTGAACCATCAGAAGCGACATCAAAAGTGGATGGACTTTTGTCATAAGCGATAATAGGAGCGAAGAGAAGATTTGATTCAAGGCTTATAACCGGACTTTTAAGTATTCGTTCGGTTTGCTGCATATCGAGATTGACGATTTTAGTATCGTTCTTGTTTTTATTGATTAAAGGACTTGTTTTCTTAGCTTGTTCTAAATAAAAATTCAAATCCCGCTGCTGGGAAAACGTCAATCCTGCAAACAGAAAAAGCAATATCAGTAGTACCAATTTGTTCATATCCGTTGTTTTGTTCTTTCTTATTACACTTATTTAATGCTTAATAATTAATGAAGAAGCAAAGATACAATAACTATATTAAATTGAAGTTTCAAAGGCTGAAAAAATTTATAAACTATAAATTTCAATCAGCTTCATATAGTTTCCTGTTTAAAAAAACTGATTTTTCAATAAAACCAAACCGCCCGAATCAAGGTTGATTCGGGCGGTTGGTGAAAATTATATTTGATGATTCTTTTAGCGAAAGTGTTTATGCAATGATTTAGGCGACCCGCTCCACGAGCAGCCCAGGCAGTAAAGCATGGTCAGGTCAAAACCTTCTAGCGAACTTCCATCGTGTACGGGTACGATATCCAGGTTTTCCGAAACCGTCACCAGCACAGTATCCTTCGCTTCGTTTTTTACGAAAAAGCGATGAACTTCACATTGGGGACAGCGCATGTTTCTCATAATCTTGCCGGTTATTTGGTTTTTTCTTTCTCTAAAATTTCTTCCGTCAGCGTTTCATTATCGCAAATAAATACACGTCCCGGATATTTATCCACCCAATTCAGGTTATGTGTGGCAATAATAACCGTTGTACCGGCTTTACAAATGGTTGTAAGCAGTTCAAACAACTTATTTCCCGTGTGATAATCCAGGTTACCGGTTGGTTCATCGGCCAGAATAATTTCCGGCGAATTAAGCAGCGCGCGTGCAATCACAATGCGTTGCTGCTCGCCGCCCGAAAGTTGATGCGGCATTTTATTCCCGGAGGAAGCCATTCCAACTTGAGTCAGCACATTTTCAATTTGTTCGTCAATCGCCGCCTGGTCTTTCCAGTCGGTAGCTTTCAGCACAAATTCCAGGTTTTTATAAACGCTGCGGTCGGTAAGCAGTTGAAAATCCTGAAAAACGATACCAATCTTACGGCGTAGAAACGGCACATCGTTGATATCCAACGCATGCAAATCGTGGTCGAGCACACTGGCAACGCCATACTTTACCGGAACGTCGTGATACATCGATTTCAACAGCGAAGTCTTGCCGCTGCCCACTTTACCCAGCAAATAAATAAACTCACCCGAATGAACTTCCAGCTGAATGTCCTTCAACACCAGTTGCTCCTGCTGATAAATATCAACGTCGGCGTATTTGATTAATAATTTCTTTTCCATAACAATTCAGTTATCAGTTATCAGTTATCAGTTATCAGTTATCAGTTATTTGTTCACTGTTTACTGTTTACTGTTTCCTGTATTTATTTGTGTCTTTTCTTCAATTCCCGAGCCAGGTCGTCGAGCGAATAACCTTTCGAAGTCAGCAATACAATCAGGTGGTACATCAAATCGGAAGCCTCGTAAATAAATCCTTCTTCGGTTCCGTTAGTCGCTTCAATAACCGTTTCCACAGCCTCTTCGCCCACTTTTTGCGCCATGCGGTTCACGCCTTTTTTGAAAAGCGAAGTGGTATACGAACCTTCGGGCATTTCCTTAAAACGAACTGTGATAAAATCCTGCAGATATTTCAAAAAGGCAATGTCACCGTCGTTTTTCTCGTTCCAGCACGTGTCAGCGCCGGTATGGCAAACCGGACCCACCGGATGCACCTTGATCAACAACGTGTCGTTATCACAATCGGGAGTAATCGAAACCACGTTCAGAAAGTTCCCGCTTTCCTCGCCTTTGGTCCACAAGCGGTTCTTCGTACGGCTAAAAAAAGTAACCTTTCCGGTTTCTTCGGTTTTGGCCAATGCTTCTTCGTTCATATAACCAAGCATCAATACTTTGGAAGTCCATTCGTCCTGAATAATGGCCGGAATCAATCCGTTTGTTTTTTGAAAATCTAAATTCATTTTGTTCTGATTTTACTTATCACGCTAATAGTCTGCGAAATTACAAAAAATCACTCAAAATGAAGTGGAAACATTGAAATTTTAAGAAATTGTTTTAATAATCCGCTAATACAGGCCGTTGATTTTGAAAAAATATTGTACTTTTGCAATGATTAATCAGAAAGGAAAGTTGCCGGAGTGGTCGAACGGGACGGTCTCGAAAACCGTTGTACGGGCAACTGTACCGTGAGTTCGAATCTCACACTTTCCGCAAAAACGAAGAGGAAACCAATTGCAGGTTTCCTTTCTCTATATTAGTAATTTTCTCTAATGGTAATAAAATTGAAAGAAAAATTTCAAATGGCTACATTCGATTATTGAGAAATTATATAGAAACGGAATTAATGTAATATTTGGTGCTTCAACGATAAAGTCGATATTTCATTCAAATTGAAAAATTGCGGAAAACAAAGTCTGATGATCAGTTGTGAAAACAGTAGAAGTTAGTAGGTAGAAGGTAGAAGAGGGGTACACATAAATAATGCAGAAATAAGTTGTAGAAGGA
>CAIYTJ010000004.1 GCA_903929065.1 uncultured Bacteroidales bacterium
AATAATAAAAAAAATCGACTTGATATAGCTATTCATTGCGAAGCTGTCAGCAAGAATTATAAAAAAATTGAAGCTCTAAAAAATATTAATTTTAATGTAAAGAGCGGCGAAATTTTCGGGATTATCGGTCCTGACGGTGCCGGAAAGACGACGTTATTCCGTATTCTGACCACTCTGATTCTGGCTGATAGCGGAACTGCTACGGTGAATGGATTTGATGTGGTGAAAGATTATAAAAAAATCAGGGAATGCGTTGGTTATATGCCAGGGCGGTTTTCGCTTTATCAGGATTTGACGGTGGAAGAAAATCTGGAATTTTTTGCGACGGTTTTCAATACGATGATTGAAGAAAATTACGAACTGATTAAGGATATTTACATTCAGATAGAACCATTCAAAAAACGCCGTGCCGGTAAACTTTCGGGTGGAATGAAACAAAAACTGGCTCTGAGTTGCGCGTTAATTCATAAACCGACAGTTTTGTTCCTCGATGAACCAACGACCGGTGTTGATCCCGTTTCGCGAAAGGAATTTTGGGGAATGTTGAAAAAACTAAAACAAAATGGCATAACAATTCTGGTTTCCACGCCTTATATGGACGAAGCCAGTCTTTGTGACCGGATTGCATTGATACAAAACGGACAATTCTTGAAGATTGATACACCTGATAATATTGTCAGTCAGTTTGCCGATAAACTTTGGGCTGCAAAAAGCGATAATATGCATAAGTTGCTGGAAGATTTACGAGAGAATAAACTGGTAAAAAGCGCTTTTGCATTTGGTGATTCGGTGCACGTCACAGTGAGCAGTGAACAGTTATCAGTGAACAGTTTGACTGATTATCTTACCGGTTTGGGTCATAAAAATATTGAAATTCATCCGATTGAGCCTACTATTGAAGACTGTTTTATGGAATTATCCAACAATCAAATTTGAAAGTAACAAGCATGGAAACAGTTATAAAAGTTGAAAATCTGACAAAACGTTTTGGAAGTTTCACCGCCGTGGATAATATTTCTTTCGAAGTAAAAAAAGGAGAAATATTCGGATTTTTAGGAGCAAACGGTGCCGGAAAAACCACTGCCATGCGTATGCTTTGCGGTCTGAGTCTTCCGACAGAAGGCAAAGGAACTGTTGCCGGATACGATATTTACACCCAGCCGGAACTGGTAAAGAAAAGCATCGGATATATGAGCCAGAAATTTTCCATGTACGAAGATTTAAAAGTGTGGGAAAATCTGGAACTTTTTGGCGGCATTTACGGTATGAGTGATGAAATTATCAAAATCAAGACGGACGAATTAATGGCAAGTTTGAATTTTGAAGAAGAACGCGACAAACTGGTAAAATCGTTGCCGCTTGGTTTCAAACAAAAACTTGCTTTTTCGGTTTCAATTTTTCATACGCCCAAGGTGGTTTTCCTCGATGAACCGACCGGCGGTGTTGATCCGATTACGCGGCGGCGCTTCTGGGAAATGATTTACGATGCTACCGCCCGTGGCATAACTGTTTTTGTGACAACACATTACATGGACGAAGCAGAATATTGCGACCGTGTTTCCATCATGGTTGATGGACGAATTGAAGCATTAGATTCCCCTAAAAATCTGAAAGCAACTTACAAAGCAAAAAATATGGACGAGGTTTTCCAGCAACTTGCCCGAAAATCCAAACGTAAAGCCGATTGATTATGAAACAACTTTGGTCATTTATAAGAAAAGAATTCCACCATATTTTCCGGGATCGAACCACCGTGATGATTTTGCTGTTAATGCCTGTCATTCAGATTATTTTGTTTGGTTTCGCGTTGTCCACCGAAGTCAAAGATACAAAAGTGGTTGTTATAGCAAATACTAATGATGATGCCACCCAGCGAATCATTGATCGGATTGATGCAAGTGAATATTTTGATGTGGTAATTATGGCACATAATTCCGGCGAGATAAATGCCGCTTTTCGGGACGGAAAAGCCAAACTGGCAATGGTTTTTGAAGATCATTTCTCAGAAAACCTGAAACATACCGGAACGGCTCATATCCAGCTTATTGCCGATGCCACCGACCCGAATGCCGCTACTTCGTTTATGTTTTATGCTTCCAATATTATTAATAATTTTCAGCAAGATATTTCACAGCCACAATCCGGCAGTGGAATGATTCAGCCGGAAGTGAAAATGCTTTATAATCCTCAGATGATAAGCGCTTTCAACTTTGTACCGGGTGTTCTGGGAATGATTATGATTCTGATTTGTGCCATGATGACTTCCATTGCCATTGTGCGTGAAAAAGAAATGGGCACAATGGAAATCCTACTCGTTTCGCCTATGAAGCCGATTTACACGATTTTGTCTAAAATTGCACCCTATTTCGTGCTTTCGGTCATCAATTTCATAACCATTATGCTGCTGTCGGTTTTCGTGCTGAAAGTTCCGATTGTTGGAAGTTTTGTGAGTTTATTCGCCGTTTCGCTGCTTTATATTTTCGTGGCACTTTCACTCGGATTGCTTATTTCCACGCTTACCAGTTCTCAGTTGGCGGCCATGATGATTTCGGGTATGGGGTTGATGATTCCGGTTATGTTGCTCTCTGGAATGATTTTCCCGGTGGAAAATATGCCGGCATTCCTGCGTTTTATTTCCAATTTTGTTCCGGCACGATGGTATATTGACGCGGTAAAAACTATTATGATCAAAGGACTTAGCATTACCGCCGTTTTGAAAGATATTGGTGTGCTGGTTTTGATGGGTACAGTTTTGGTAACTATCAGTTTGAAAAAGTTTAAAGTGAGACTTGAATAGTTTATAGTTGACAGTTTATAGTTGATAATTAATAGACAATCTTATATGATAAAATATCTTCTGAAAAAAGAATTCAAACAAATCATTCGGAATCCGTTTTTACCGAAAATGATTTTCATGTTTCCGTTGATGGTGTTGCTGGTTTTTCCATGGGCAGCAAGTTACGAAATCAAGAACCTGAACCTGAGTGTGATTGATAACGATCATTCTACCTATTCGCGCCGGTTGACTCAAACTATTATTTCGTCTAATTATTTCAGACTTACCGACAAATCGGCAAGTTACAATCAGGCTTTAAAAAGCATTGAAAGCAATAAAGCGGATATCATTCTTGAAATTCCACAAAATTTTGAGAAAAGTATTATCAATCGTGAGCCGGTTAAAGTCATGCTTTCAGCCAATGCCGTTAACGGAATGAAAGGCGGCATTGCAACGACGTATCTTTCGATGATTATTGGCGCATTTAATACAACACTCATATCTGAACTTTTCCCGGAAATGGCCGGCAGTTCTTCGAACATGATTCAAATTGATTCCCAATACCGCTTCAACAAACATTTGAATTATCAGGTATTTATGGTGCCCGCGTTGATGGTGATGATTCTGACTTTGCTTTGCGGATTTTTACCGGCCGTCTCCATTGTTTTTGAAAAGGAACTGGGAACTATGGAACAAATTAATGTGAGTCCCGTACCTAAAATTACGTTTATTCTGGCGAAACTTATTCCTTTCTGGATTATCGGATTTATCGCTATAACCATTGGATTTACAGTGGCTTGGCTGGATTATGGGCTAATTCCAGTTGGTCATTTTTATATAATATACACATTTGCAGCCATTTACATTTTCGCCATTTCAGGGATGGGAATTGTCATTTCAAATTTCGCTTCAACCCTTCAACAAGCTGTTTTTATCGTTTTCTTTTTCATGATGCTGTTCATTATGTTGAGCGGACTTTATACACCGGTGGACAGCATGCCCAATTGGGCCAAATGGATTGCCGCATTTAATCCGTTGAAACACTTAATGATCGTGATGCGCTCCATTTATCTGAAAGGAAGCAATTTCACTCAACTTGGAGGCGAACTGGCTGCCTTGTTGGGATTTGCAGTATTTTTTAATGGACTGGCCGTGCTGAGTTATCGAAAAACAAATTAACCGTTCAGATAAGTATATAATTATCTGAATGAGCAATTTAATCTTAGTTTGTAAAAATTAAAAATATTGAACTGAGATAAATGTTGTAGATATTTTTCTTAAATCTTCATATTCAGTTCCTTTTTCCTTACTTTTGTATTTATCAGTTTTTTTAAATTCAAATTTTACTCAAAATGAACTCAATAAAAACACTCCAACCGGCTGCTATCTGGCACTTTTTCGATGAAATAAACCAGATTCCGCGTCCTTCCAAAAAAGAAGAAAAAATCATTGCCTATCTAAAAGCTTTTGGCGAAAAAAACAACCTGAAAACAAAGGTTGACAAAGCAGGCAATGTACTTATTTCAAAACCGGCAACCAGCGGATACGAGAACCGCAAAACCATCATTTTGCAGGCACATATCGATATGGTTTGCGAAAAAAACAGCGATATACCCTTCAATTTTGACACGGATGCCATTCAAACCTACATCGACGGTGACTGGGTAAAAGCCCGTGGCACAACGCTTGGTGCCGATAACGGCATTGGTATGTCGATGATGCTTTCCGTGCTTTCAGCATCCGATTTGCAACATCCGGTACTGGAATGTTTATTTACAGTCGATGAAGAAACCGGATTAACCGGAGCTTTTGCCCTTGAACCGGGATTTCTGAGTGGTGAAGTGCTTATCAACCTCGATTCGGAAGATGATGGCGTGGCTTTTATTGGCTGTGCCGGTGGAATTGACACCACTGCGACTTTATCATACAAACATGAGAAAACTCCTTCAACTTATTTTGCCTTTTCAGTTTCGGTGAAAGGACTGACAGGCGGTCATTCCGGCGACGATATTGAAAAAGGTCGCGGTAATGCCAATAAAATACTGAATCGTTTTTTATGGACAATTAATAAAAAAACCGATTTGCGTCTGGCAAGTTTTAACGGAGGAAACCTTCGGAATGCCATTCCACGCGAAGCAGCGGCTGTGGCTTGTGTTGCATGGTCGGAAAAGGAAAATATCCGCGTACTTTTCAATCAATTCGTAAGTGATTTGGAAATTGAAATTGCCGATGTAGAACCGAATCTGAAACTTTCGCTCGAATCGGAAAACCTGCCGGAAACCGTTATCGATAAAAAAACATCCGATAATTTATTGAACGCACTTTATGCCTGCGCACACGGCGTTATTGCCATGAGCCGCGATATGCCGGGTCTGGTGGAGACTTCCACCAATCTGGCTTCGGTGAAAATGAAAGACGAAAACACCATATTAATCACCACCAGCCAGCGAAGTTCGGTTGAATCGTCGAAATACGATATTATGCAACAGGTTGAAGCTGTTTTCTTGTTATGTGGAGCCAAAATTACTCACGGTGACGGATATCCGGGCTGGAAACCAAATCTGAAATCTGATATTCTGAATACAACTCAGGAAAGTTACAAAAAATTGTTTGGCGTTGAGCCAAGTATCCGTGCCATTCATGCCGGACTGGAATGTGGTCTTTTCCTCAAAAAATATCCGTTTCTGGATATGATTTCCATCGGTCCGCAAATGTATGGTGTTCATTCGCCCGACGAACGGCTGAGCATTTCTTCCACACAAAAATGTTGGAAATGGCTTGTAGAGATATTAGCTTGGCGTTATTAGCTTCGCTGATATTTGCCCTTCGGGCGATATTATCTTTGCTGAAATAACGTGAGCGAAGCGAACAAATATCAGGAGCGAAGCAACATAACAACGTGAACAAAGTGAACAAATAACATGAGCATAGCGAAAAATAATAAACGCAAGATAATCAACGACCCGGTTTTCGGATTTATCAATATTCCGAACGACTTTTTGTACGATATTATTCAGCATCCGTACTTTCAGCGGCTGAATCGAATCAAGCAATTGGGTTTGTCGTCGTTTGTTTATCCCGGTGCCACTCACACCCGCTTGCAACATTCGTTGGGTGCCATGCATCTTATGACTGAAGCAATCGCACAATTGCGCGATGCCGGTCACGAAATAACAGAAAAAGAATCTCAGGCCGTTCAGGCGTGCATTTTGTTGCACGATATCGGCCACGGACCATTTTCACACACGCTCGAACACAGTTTGGTGAGCGGAATCAGTCACGAGGAAATTTCGTTGCTGATGATGCAGCAAATAAACACCGAACTGGACGGTAAACTTGATACGGCGATTGAAATTTTTACCAATGTTTATCCTAAAAAATTCCTGCATCAATTAGTTTCAAGCCAATTGGACATGGACCGGCTGGATTATCTGAGCCGCGACAGCTTTTACTCAGGCGTAAGTGAAGGTATAATTGGTTCGGCACGAATTATAAAAATGTTAAACATTCATAATGATCAACTGGTTATTGAAGCGAAGGGAATTTATTCAATCGAAAAATTTTTAGTAGCGCGCCGATTAATGTACTGGCAGGTCTATTTGCATAAAACTTCGGTCGCTGCCGAAAAAATGTTGCTGAATATTCTCAAGCGCGCCAAAGAACTTGCAAGTCGAAATGTGGAGCTTTTTGCTTCTCCTGCTTTGCATTATTTTCTTTATAATGAGATAAATAAAGATAAATTTGTACATTCTGAAATTGCATTGGAAAACTTTGCCATGCTGGATGATTCGGATTTAATTTGTGCCATTAAAGTTTGGTCGTCGCATGCTGACATTGTGCTTTCAACGCTCTGTAAATCATTTACCGACAGAAAGTTGTTTAAGGTCGAAATTGGCACGGAGCCGGTCGACAAGAAAAAACGTGAAAAATTGCTGAAACAATATGTTGAGTATTTTGGCGTTAACACAGAAGAAGCAGCTTATTTTCAGGGCGAAGAAATCCTGAGTACCGATACATACAGCCCCGAAGATGACCACATCAACATTTTGTACAAAGATGGTACGATAAAAGATATTGCAGACGCTTCGGATATGTTGAATATCAATGTGTTGACAAAGAAAGTAGAAAAATATTTTTATTGCTATTTCCGAATCTGAAATTTCGGGAAATTTCAAAAATTTACATAAAATTAGCCGAAAACACGCCTGTTTTCGTTATACTTTTGTGCGCTTTATGGTTAATTGAAATTTGTTTAGTACTTTTGCAACCAAATTTTTTAATATGGAGTTTACAGCTCAACAAATTGCAGATTTTTTAGGAGGTGAGATTCAAGGCAATCCTTCTGTAAAGGTAAGTGACTTTTCAAAAATTGAAGAGGGAAAACCCGGTACGTTGAGTTTTTTATCAAATCCAAAGTATAGTCAGTATATCTATGAAAGTCAGGCAAGTATCATTCTTGTCAATAAAACCTTTCAGCCGGAAAAAGAAGTCAGCTCCACATTAATTCGAGTGGAAGATGCCTATCAATCGCTGGCAAAATTGATGTCGTTGGTTGATCAGACTAAACCAAAGAAAACCGGAATTTCGCCGTTGGCGTTTATTTCCGAATCGGCTGAGATAGCTGAAAATGCTTACGTTGCACCATTTGTTTACATTGGAGAGAAAGTAAAAATCGGTAAAAACTCCAGTGTTCACGCCAATTGCAGCATTGAAGATGGCGCAAAAATCGGTGAAAATGTGACATTATATTCCGGCGTAAAAGTATATTTCGATTGCATAATTGGAAATAATTGCACGCTTCATTCAGGCTCTGTGATTGGTTCCGATGGATTTGGCTTCGCACCAACTGATGATGGTTCATACAACAAAATCCCTCAAATGGGAAATGTGATTTTGGAAGATAATGTGGAAATCGGCGCCAATTCGATTGTTGACCGGGCCACGTTGGGAAGTACCATTATTCGCAAAGGCGTGAAAATTGATAATCTGGTACAAATTGCACATAATGTTGAAGTGGGTGAAAACACGGTAATTGCCGCACAAACAGGCATTTCAGGTTCAACTAAACTTGGAAAACACTGCGTGCTTGCCGGACAAGTTGGGCTTGCCGGACATTTACAAATTGCCGATGGCACTATTTTTGGTGCACAAACCGGCGTACCGAATTCGGTAAAGATTCCGAATCAGGTTTTGCAGGGTTATCCTGCCATTCCGGTAATGAATTTTCATAAATCGGCCATTGTACATAAGAATTTGCCCGAGCTTCAAAAGCTGGTTTATGCCATGCAAAAACGGATTGAAGAACTGGAAAAGAAAATTAATTAAATATCTCAGAATATAAATACGAATTGCCCGTATGTGTTTTACCGGTAGTTTGTAATCTCAAAAAGAATGTCGAAACAAAGTACTATTAAACAGGCTTTTACACTTTCAGGAAAAGGCTTACACTCCGGATTGGAAATTAAACTTACTTTCCTTCCGGCTCCCGAAAATCACGGTATTAAAATCAAACGGATCGATTTGGAAGGTCAGCCGGAAATGGATGCAGTTGCCGAATATGTGACCGAAACCACACGCGGAACCGTTCTGAAAAAAGGTGAAATGCAGGTTAGTACCATCGAACATGTTTTATCAGCATTGTATGCGTTGGGAATTGACAATTGTATGCTGGAAGTGGATGCACCGGAGTTTCCGATTTTAGATGGAAGTGCAAAATACTTTGTAGAAGGTATTCAACAAGCAGGTATTGAAGAACAAAGTGAGGAGAAAGATTATTATATCGTTCGCAAAAAAATAGAATACAACATACCCGAAACCGGTGCAAAAATCACCATTTTACCTGATGATACTTTTAGTGTTGATGTTCATATCGGATTCAATTCCAGCGTATTACCCAATCAGTTTGCCAGTTTATCTTCGTTAGACAATTATGTTGATCAGGTTTCAAGTGCCAGAACGTTTGTTTTTGTCCGCGAAATTGAACCGTTGATTAAAATCAATCTGATAAAAGGCGGCGATTTGAAAAACGCTATCGTTATTTATGATCAACTGGTTCCGCAGGGAATGTTTGACGAACTTGCCGATTTATTACACCAACCACGTCAGGATGCCAACAAACTTGGTTATTTGAATGGTGGAATTCATTTTGCTAACGAACCTGCAAGTCATAAGTTGCTTGATATTATTGGCGATCTTGCCCTGATTGGAAAACCGCTGCGTGGAAAAGTAATTGCTACGTATCCCGGTCATAAAATAAATACGGACGTTGCCAAACTGATCCGCAAAGAAATAAAGAAACAGGATGTTCAGGCACCGGTTTATGATGATACGGTTGCACCAATTTTAGATGTAGTTGCTATCCGTAAATTGCTTCCGCACCGCTGGCCGTTTTTGATGGTTGATAAAATTATCGAGATGCGCAGTAAAGTGATTGTCGGTGTGAAAAATGTAACCGTAAACGAAACATTTTTCATGGGTCATTTCCCTGACGAACCGGTTATGCCGGGCGTTTTACTGGTGGAAGCCATGGCTCAGACCGGAGGTTTGCTCGTGTTGAATTCAGTGGAAGAACCTGAACGTTATTCGACTTATTTTTTGAAAATCGACAATGTAAAGTTCCGCCAGAAAGTGGTACCAGGCGATACCGTGATTTTCCATTTGGAAATGACAGAACCCATGCGTCGTGGTTGTGCGGTAATGAAAGGAACTGCTTTTGTTGGCGGTAAAATCGTCACAGAAGCGGAATTCATGGCACAAATTGTAAAGAATAAGTAATTAGTTGACTGGTTAATTAGAATATAAAAAGAACGCGAAAAACAAAACGCGAAAACAAAATAATAATGAAACAACCCTTAGCCTATATTCATCCTGATGCAAAAATTGCATCAACTGTTGTAATTGAACCGTTTGTAACCATTGATAAAAATGTGGTAATCGGTGAAGGAACACAAATAGGATCGAATGTTACTATTCTTGAAGGAGTCAGAATTGGAAAAAACTGCCGGATTTTTCCTGGTGCCGTAATTGGTGCTATTCCTCAGGACTTGAAATTCAAAGGCGAAGATACATTGGCAATCATTGGCGATAACACCACGATTCGTGAATTTGTGACCGTAAACCGTGGAACTGCTGCCAGAGGGAAAACCATTGTCGGAGATAATTGTTTGATTATGGCCTATTGCCACATTGCGCATGACTGTGTTGTTGGAAACAATATAATTATGGGAAATGCCACGCAATTGGCAGGTGAAGTGGAAATTGATGATTTTGCGATTTTGAGCGGAGCTTGTCTGGTACATCAGTTTACCCGCATTGGTTCGCACGTGATGGTACAGGGCGGTTCGAAAATCGGAAAAGATGTTCCGCCGTTTATTACTGCCGGTCGCGAACCGTTATCTTATGCCGGTATAAATTCTATCGGACTACGCCGCCGCGGTTTTACCAATGAACAGATTCGGGATATTCAGGACGTATATCGTTACTTATACCAATCAGGAATGAATACCTCTCACGCCGTTGAACGCATTCAGGCTGAACTTCCGGCAACCAAAGAGCGTGACGAAATTCTTCTGTTTGTCAAAAATTCACCCCGCGGAATTATTAAAGGATATTTTGAATAAAAACTCAAGCAGCAAACAGCAAGCGGTAAGCAGTAAGAGTTTAAGAAATCAGTTTTTTTACTTGCAGCTTACCGCTTACTGTTTACTGCTAAAAAATAAAAATTATGGACATAGCAAATGATGACGCTCCAAAAAAGACGCTGAATTTTATTGAGCAATTTGTTGAGCAGGATTTGAAAGACGGGAAAAACGATGGTCGCATTCAAACCCGATTCCCGCCTGAACCAAATGGTTATTTGCATATTGGCCACGCCAAAGCTATTTGTCTCGATTTTGGCGTTGCACGCAATTATGGTGGCGTTTGTAACCTGCGTTTCGATGACACCAATCCGGTAAAAGAGGATGTTGAATATGTTGATTCAATTCAGGAAGATATTCAGTGGCTCGGTTACAAGTGGAAAGATATTTATTATGCTTCTGATTATTTCCAGCAATTATGGGACTTGGCCGTTGAACTGATTAAACAGGGAAAAGCCTATATCGACGAACAATCGGCCGAAACGATTGCCAAACAAAAAGGCACACCAACGGTTCCCGGCACCGAAAGTCCATACCGCAACCGCCCGGTTGAAGAAAATCTGGAACTTTTCAATAAAATGAACACCGGCGAAGTGGCCGAAGGTGCCATGATTTTGCGTGCCAAAATAGATATGGCTTCGCCAAACATGCATTTCCGCGACCCGATTATGTACCGTGTGATCAACTCACACCCGCATCACCGCACCGGCTGGACATGGAAAGCGTATCCGATGTACGATTATGCCCACGGACAATCCGATTATTTCGAAGGCGTGACTCATTCGCTTTGCACATTGGAATTTGAAGTACACCGCCCGCTATACGACTGGTTTATCGATCAGTTTAAGGACAGCGATTATCGTCCGCGACAAATAGAATTCAACCGGTTGAACCTGACATACACCGTTATGAGCAAGCGCAAAATGCTCCAGCTCGTTCAGGAAGGATTGGTAAGCGGCTGGGACGACCCACGTATGCCAACTATTTGTGGATTGCGCCGACGCGGTTATTCGCCCGAAGCCATTCATAATTTCATCGACAAAATCGGTTACACCAAATTTGAGGCGCAAAACGATATCAGCCTGATGGAACACGCCGTTCGCGAAAGCCTGAACAAAACCGCTTTCCGTATGAATGCCGTGCTTGATCCGGTGAAACTCATTATCACCAATTATCCCGAAGGACAGGTGGAAATGATGGAAACGGTGAATAATCCCGAGGACGAATCGGCCGGAATACGTGAAATTGCGTTCAGCAAAGAACTTTATATCGAGCACGACGATTTTATGGAAGAAGCGCCCAAGAAATATTTCCGCATGACACCCGGTCAGGAAGTGCGTCTGAAGAGTGCTTATATCGTGAAATGTACCGGTTGCAAGAAAGATGCCGAGGGCAATGTAGTGGAAATTTATGCCGAATACGACCCAATGACCAAAAGCGGGATGCCCGAATCGAGCCGCAAAGTAAAAGGAACGCTTCACTGGGTTTCGGCTACGAACTGCCTGGATGCCGAAGTACGGTTGTACGACCGGTTGTTCAGCGTGGAAAATCCGTCGGCTGACGAGCGCGATTTCCGCGATTTGCTGAATCCCGATTCCCTGAAAGTACTGACCAGCTGCAAGGTGGAAGCTTCATTGAAAACCTCGAAACCGCTGGATCATTTTCAGTTCCAACGCATCGGGTATTTCAATGTGGATCCTGATTCAACTGCCGAAAAACTGGTCTTCAACCGCACCGTTTCGCTCAAAGACAGCTGGGCAAAGGAACAAGGAAGATAATAAACCTTTTTTATTCGTAGCACGACTTCAAGTCGTACTACGAATATTTCATAAGAGAACCGTTGCAAACTTATGCAGCGGTTTTTTTGTTTAGAAATAAAATACTTCTAATGGAAAAAAAATTCATAAACCTATTTTTCATTTTCTTACTTGTTTCGGTTGAGTTTTCACTAGCTCAAAACGGAATTTCATTCTCCGAAACCGGGCTGAAAGCAGCCATGGAACAAGGAAAAGCGGAGCATAAACCGGTCATGCTTTGGTGTTATGCCACGTGGTGCCCGCATTGCAAGGCGATGAGAGAAACCGTTTTTTCCAATGCGCAGGTGGCTGATTATTTCAACAAAACCTTTGTTTGTGTGGCTCAGGACATGGAAAAAGGCGAAGGACCAGCGCTGAATAGCACCATCAAAATCAGTTCATTTCCAACGTTTGTTTTTTACGATACGAATGGCGAAATCGTTTACAGGGTGGAAGGTGAATTTAAACAGGCGGCATTTATTGCCGAAGGAAAAAATGCGCTGATTCCGCAAAAGCAATGGCCGTATTTGAAAAAACGGTTTGAAGAAGACGTCAGTAATTCCGATAATTGTTTCGAGTATATCCGCGCACTTAAAAAGGGCGGAATGGATGCCTCAGAAGTCGCAAACAGGTATTTTGCCACACAAACCGATAACCTGTTATTGTCCGAAACCAACTGGATGATTTTTACCAACGGCATTTCCGACATTAATTCCCGGGTGTTCCGGTTTGTCATCAACCATCAAAAGGAATTTGCCGGAATTGCCTCGCCCGAACGGGTAAAACGTAAGTTGGATTATGAAGTCAAGGCGCTTTTGAATCCGCTGGTGGAAGCCACCGATACGGTAAATTATCCTTCGAAACGCTCGTTGGCGGCACAAATTCATTCGTTCAGCACCGATTCATTGATTTTTAATTTTGATTTGAAGTTGTATGAATTGACCCGGAACTGGAAGTTGTACAGCGAAACCTGTGTTCAGTCCGCCGATAAATTTGCCTGGAATAATCACTCCCAATTGAGTGAAATTGCCGGTAATTTGTTGAAAAATAGCGTTGATTCAAATTCTGCAAAGAAAGCGCTGGAGTTGGCGCAACGCTCGTTGTCGCTCGACGAAGAATATGACACCTATCTGCTTTGCGCCCGTCTTTATAAAAAGCTGAATGATGTGCCCAATGCCCTGAAAATGGCCGAAAAAGCAAAGAATTTGGCAAGCAAATTCGGTTGGGAAGGCACCGAAGCAATAGATTTTATTAAATCCTGTCGATAAATTACATTTTAGCATATTCGTAGTACGACTTTAAGTCGTGCTACGAATACAAAAACGGCTTAGTTGAAAAGAATTTCAGGGATTTATTTCACCAGGGCAGCTTCAACGCGGTTGGTCAGGTCGACAAATGCCTGCACATCCAACCGTTCGGGGCGTAAGTCGAACAACGGATCGGCAAACATCGGGTTTCCTTTTTCCACCAACGGAAGCAGCGAATTGCGCAGCGTTTTCCGGCGCTGGTTGAAGGCGGTTTTCACCACCGATTTGAACAATTGTTCGTTGCAATTGATCTTCGAAACATCGTTGCGGGTAAACCGAATCACCGCCGATTTCACCTTGGGAGGCGGATCGAAAACATGCTCGTAAACCGTGAAAAGGTATTCAATTTTGTAGTAAGCCTGCATCAGCACGCTCAGAATGCCGTAGGTTTTGCTTCCGGCAGGTGCGGCAATGCGTTCGGCCACTTCTTTTTGAATCATGCCAGCCAGACAGGGAATCGTATCTTTGTTATCGAGCATTTTGAAGAAAATCTGGCTCGAAATATTATAGGGGAAATTACCAATCACAAAGAATTTTCCGGGGAAAATGGTTTTCAAATCCAGTTTCAGGAAATCGCCTTCAATCACTTTCAGTTGCGGATAATGCACGTGCAGATATTCCACCGATTCGCCATCCACTTCCACTGCAGTGAGGTCAATCAGCGGATTTTCGAGCAAGAACTGTGTGAGCACACCCATTCCGGGACCGATTTCCAGCACGGAAACAGGTCCATCAATGGGCAGACTTTCGGCAATCTGGCGGGCAACGGCCATGTCTTTCAAAAAATGCTGGCCCAGGTATTTTTTTGCTCTTACTTGTGACATATAAATGGTTTGAGGAATAAAACAGGTATTAAATTTGCGTAAAATAGTTATACCTATTCAAATTGTCAATTGACAATTGTATCTTTGCAATATAAATAAAACAATTCCGTTTTTAGAGTGGTGCAAAAGTAGCAAAAATTGTTCGTCTATTCTAACCATTTCAATGCAATATCAAAATTAAGAACCAGATTTACAACCCTGCATGAGAAGAATTTTCATAACCGCCGGCCGCTTAATCAGTGTTTGTATTGATTTTTTTTACCCGCCTTTCCGCAAATATTTTTCGCTTCAGTTTTTCCGCTACGGAGTTTCCGGGGTTATCAA
>CAIYTJ010000005.1 GCA_903929065.1 uncultured Bacteroidales bacterium
GATATAATAAAAAATAAAAAAACGGATAATATTAAAAGCTTTTTAAAAATTTTCATAGTTGAAATTTTTATTTTATTATGGTTACATCTCCTGTTTTGTTGTATTCTTTGCCGTCAATGGTAGTTGCCCTGATGGTATAGGTATAAACTCCTATCGGTTGCAAAACACCATGCCATGTTCCATCCCAACCCACTGAAGGATCATTTGATTCGAAAATTAATTGCCCCCACTTATTATAAATTCTGAATATAATGAATTCGAAGGGTCCGCCTTTTACAAATAATTTATCATTTCTACCATCTTCATTCGGTGAGAAACCTGTCGGTACATTTGGAGGAACAATTGAAATGATCGATTTTATTGAAATAAAGCGTGAAGTGGTATCCATGCAATTGGTATTTGAATTGATCACTGTTTCAATGATTTTGTAATTTCCTTGTTGCAGATAATGATGACTCGGAGATATTAAATCAGAATTAGAAGAATCACCAAAATCCCAGGACCAGGAATCTGCATTTAATGATTTGTCAATAAAATAAATAGTATTATCCGGTTCAAATAAAAATGCTTCAATGTCAAAAGCAGCAACAGGATCAGGATATAAAATAACAGGTTTGATTACAGAATCTCTGCAGCCCTGAATCGTTTTAACCGATAATTTAACGTAATATAATTTATCCTGAAGGTAAATATGATGGGTCGATTGAATGGTGTCAAAAGAATTATCACCGAAAGCCCATCTCCAGCCATTTAATGTATCACCTGGAGCAACCATTGTTGAATCAACAAACGCTACAGTATCATTAAAACATTTTTTAACTGAAACAAAATTTGCAGAAGGATTTGAATAAACATCAATCTGTTTGGAAATAGCATAATCACATCCCATATTGGATGTCACAGTCAGCAGAACCGTATTTTTCCCGGCTGTTGTAAAATTATTGATGGCATTTTGTGAATTAATAATTATGTTGCCGAAATTCCATTTCCAGTCATTGATGGCTCCTTCCTGAATTTTTGTATGGTCAGTAAAATTAACTGTTTGATTGATACATGAAGTGTTATAAATAAAATCGGGTATCAAAGGAATAACAAATTTAATTTTCATAGAATCATTTACCGATTTACAAATATTATTACCAAAAGATGTCAGAATAAATTTAATTTGCCCGTCAATACTATCTTGTTGTACAGGAATGTAAGCATTATTTAAAAGAGAATCATTTTGGGTTAAATGACCAGCACCTGTAGATGTCCATTTGCCGCCTGTCGCATTCTTTACAGTACCTTTTAAATTAATTTGTGCTCCATAACATGCATCATGATCAATGCCTGCACTGACAATAGGTAGTGACACTAAACTGACCAATGTTGTATCCCGTTGTACTGAACAAGTATTATTATTGGTGGAAGAAAGGACAAAGTATATTTTTTTAATAATTGAATCTGCCTGGCTGTATCGGTAAGATGTATTCAATAATGTATCTGCTGATATAAAATAACCTGATCCTGTTGTGCTCCACTGACCTGTTACAGCTCCATTGTTCACAATACCTTTTAACGTAATGATCGTATCACTTTCACAGATTGCCTGATTCAATCCAGCATTTACGTAAGGTTTATTATTTAAATGAACTACAAAAGAATCTGAGACGGCATTGCAATTTAAATTTTGGATAGAAGTTAACTTCAGTTTTATAGAATTTTCTGTCGAATCCAGATTTCCTAAAATATAAGAAGCATTCAGTGTTGAATCATTGGGCGAAAACGTTCCATTACCTGATGTTGTCCATCTGCCGGTATTTGAAATACCCGTCACTGTTCCGCTTAATATAATGGACGGAGTAAGCTTGCAAATGGTCATATCTGGTCCTGAATTGACAACTGGCGGTTTTCGGTATGTTACCTTGAATGATTCCTTCACAGAATTACAAATGCCATTATCAATCGATGTCAATTTTATAATAATATTTTCGTTGGCAATATCATTTGAACAGGATGAATAAGTTGCCTGCAATGATGAATCACTTGGAACAAAAGAACCGCATCCATTAGTTGACCACCTTCCACCGCCGGCATTAAACACTTTTGCATTTAATACAACATTTGAATTATTGCTGCAAATGATTTGATCGTTTCCGGGAATTACAACCGGGGCA
>CAIYTJ010000006.1 GCA_903929065.1 uncultured Bacteroidales bacterium
AAACCTATTGATTTTCCTGAATTTACAAAAGCCGTAAATAAAGCCAGAGAATGGTTTGAGGTAAGAAAAGAAAAGGACACGAAAGTTGAAATTAACAAAGAATTTCTTTTTATCAAATCGGAATATAAAATTATCCGCATTAATTTTAAAGATATAACCTACATTCAGGGAATGAGTGAATATGTAAAAATTCATTTGAGTACCGGCAAACCTGTCATGTCATTATTGAGTCTGAAATCGCTCGAAGCACAACTCCCTGCTTCCATGTTTATGCGGGTTCATAAATCTTACATTGTCAATCTGCAGAAAATCAACATGATAGAACGAAACGAGATTGTGTACGATGACGGAACAATTATTCCGGTAAGTCAACAATACAAAACTCAGTTTCAGGAATTTTTGGACAAGAATTTTATGGTTTAACCCGAAAATCAATGCAAAAAATTAAACGCAAAATAAGTCTTTTATTGGGTCTTTTGATTTTTACTTTTGTAGTTGGACAACGAAATGAAAAACCTAAAAATTCCCAAAAAGATAACCGCAAAGAAGCAGTATTCAATACGGTTGTTCCAAACCATCCTTTTGATGTCATTTTGGGTCGTCCCACAGCCAATTCAATCACCTTATCCATTTTATGTTATAAACCTGCAACCGGACAAGTTGAATACTGGAACTCAACCGATAAAAAGCTGAAAACGAAGCTGATAAATTTTGAGCAATCGAAACCAACCGAAGTTATGTTGACTGATTTACAATCAGATAAACAATACTTTTACCGACTTATTTTTGAAAATGGAAAAACAGTTTCTGATATTTTTCACTTTCATACGCAACGGTCTAAAAACTCCAATTTTACATTCACAATAACTGCCGATTCGCATTTAGACCAGAATGCCTCTGTAGAAAACTATAAAACAACTTTGTTAAATTCGGCCTCTGATTCGGCCGATTTTCATTTCGATTTGGGCGATACTTTTATGACGGACAAATACCGCGAACAGTACAAAAATGCTTTCAATCAGTACATTGCACAGCGGTATTATTTCGGTCTGCTTCAATCTCCGCTTTTTGTTGTATTGGGAAATCATGATGGAGAAACCGGTCAGAGATTGAACGGAACTGAAAATAACCCTACCGTTTGGTCGAACCTGACCCGAAAAACGTATTTCCCAAATCCGGTGCCAACAAATTTTTATTCAGGAAATTCGTCTGAGCTTCCATTTATCGGACTTCCGCAGGATTATTACGCATTTGAGTGGGGAAATGCGCAGTTTATCGTGCTCGACCCGTTTTTATTCACACCGCGTTCGGGAATGGATAATCCGTGGGACAGAACATTGGGAAAAACCCAGTACAACTGGTTAAAATCCACGTTGGAAAGCTCAAAAGCAACATTTAAATTTGTGTTTATTCACAATCTGGTAGGCGGAGTTGATATTAAAGGAAAAGCCCGTGGTGGCGCCGAAGTTGCCGGTTGGTACGAATGGGGCGGAAAAAATCCGGATGGAACAACCGGTTTCGCCGCGCACCGACCCGGTTGGAAATTGCCCATTCATGATTTGCTGCTGAAAAATCATGTTTCGGTAGTTTTTCATGGACACGATCATTTATTTGCCCGACAGGAAAAGGATGGAATCATTTACCAATGTATTTCACAACCCGGAAGTACGCGAACCAAAGTTTCTAATCAGGCTGCCGAATATGGATATCAGACTAATGATATTTTCCTGAATCCGGGTTATATGCGAGTCAGTTTGCAAAAAAACAAAGCATTATTTGAATTTGTAAATACCGATATTACTGATATTTCGAAAAATAAGAAAGTGATTTTTCAGTATGAAATTAAAAATAAATGATATGAAACGGTCAATTTTATTTCTGGTTATTTGCTTGGTTTCCGGTACGTTGTTGATGGCACAAAATCTCCGAAAACCCCGACAGAAAGATTCAAACGAAAAGCAATACAACATTACACAGGCCACTTCCGAACGGGCCCAACTGCATACGGTTGCATTCAGCGGTTTGGCTTTTCTCACAGGTAATTTTGGTGCTGATACTTTTTTTCCTCCGGGCAAAGTAGCTGATTTCTTTGGTTTTCAGTACATGCGCGATAATGACAAAAACGAAAAAGGGCATAATACCGATTTCCTGACCCGTATTGCCAATAATGTAATTGCAATTCTCACACCTGAGCAACTTCAGAAGCTAAAGGACCTGGCTGATAAGCAAGCACCGGTTTACGATGCTTTTGCCATGAAACGCATGATATTGATTAAAGCATTCCGCACAGCTATGGAAACCGGAAAGGAATTGAATAAATCCGAAATAATAAAATTTGGAGCCGACCTATATGCCTTGGATGCTGATTTAAGCTACAATCGGGCTGTCGTTGTTGGAAGTGTAATTTATTCATTGAGCTCAGAACAAAAAGCAGCATTGACGAAACTTCAGTTTGATAATTCTTCAACATGGCCGATAATTCCTGAGAATCTGGACAAACGGAGTCTCTCACATCGTGCTCATGTTTGTGTTATGACCTATGCCAGCGAACTTTTCAGTTGGTATGGCGGTTCGGTAGAAGCGGATGTGTATTTTTGCCCGGAGCGTCACGGAACGTATTTTGGTGGCTTTTATATGAAAGATTTTCCGGCTATGGGAAATCACGATTATTCCATAAGCACAGCTCTTACCGGCGATAGTGGACGGGATTTTGTCAGCACACTGACTTCGGCTCAATCGGCTGATTTATCGGAAACCATGAGTAAACAAGCTCCGCTTCTGAAAGAAATCGTAAAAACAAGAGAATTGGTTTCTGTTGAGCTTAGAAAAGCTATGAAAAATGAAACGCCTGACAAAGAAAAAGTATTTTCGTGGATAAAACGCTACGGTGAATTGGATGCTGAAATGTCTTATTATGAGGCAACTACTTTTGCCAATATTTACAAATCATTAAGTGGCGTTCAAAAACAAAAACTAATTCAAATTCGGAATCAACCGGTTTTGCCAACCGGAGCGTATTTGTATTCTGACCCGGTGGAATTGCCGAAAAATCTAGATTACTCGTTTTTATTGAAATGATATCAAAATTCTGACATCAGAATCGTTTTAATGGCAACTTTCCCTTTCGTTGCATTCTGTTTTAACATGCAATCCTGAATCCGCTTCCTGAATTTCCAACATGTCATCTGATTCAGCCCAAGCTGGTCGGAATAGTTGTATGTTGAAAAATCAGTTCCTAAAACACAGACATTATAAGCAATGTAGAAAGCCTTATTGATAGGAAACTTCACATTGTGGAAAATGGTGTTTGCCGATGCCGATTCTTCTTTTTTGCAACGGGTACAGCGACGAGAGGCTGTTGTTTTGCCTTCACAAAAGTTAGTATGGCCACAATTCCTGCATGTAAATCCTTCTTTCCATTTAATATCAGCGATGAATTTCAAAACTTTATCGCTGTCTTCAAATAATTGTTTGGCAAATTCCGGAGAAATATCTTGTTTAAATATCATATATACAATTATTTAGGCATAAATGTGTAATTATTTCGGGTACAAAGATATAAAAATAATTGGTGATAACAAAATAATTTATTAGTGATACTATTGTAATTCAAATTAAATCATATATCTTTGCATCGTAATTAATAATCAACAAAATAATAGAATATGTTTGAAGCGATAAAAAAGATGTTGGGTATTGCCCCGAAAGCAGATTTTGCTGAATTAGTGAAACAAGGTGCCATGATTTTAGACGTACGTACTAAAGGTGAATATGCCGGCGGACACATCAGAGGTTCGGTAAATATTCCTTTGGATAAGCTGGTCGATAATCTGAATAAGCTGAAAGGGAAAAACAGTCCAATAATAACCTGTTGTGCATCGGGTGCAAGAAGTGCCACCGCCAAAGGAGTACTTACCAATCGCGGATTTACCAATGTTCATAATGGCGGAAGTTGGATGAGTTTAAACAGAAAAATATATTAAAATGGAAAAAATAGTTATCGTTGGAGGCGTGGCAGCAGGAGCAACCGCTGCCGCTAAAGTTCGACGGACTTCTCCTTCGGCACATATCACTATGCTCGAAGCTGGTCCAGATATTTCGTTTGCCAATTGCGGATTACCGTATTTTATTGGCGGTGACATTGAAAACCGTTCGAAACTGATATTGCAAAGTCCGGAAAGTTTCAAGCAACAATATAATGTTGATGTTCGTATTCAAACTGTTGTGACTTCAATCGATAAAGAGAATCATATTGTAAAAACGACAAATGCATTGAATGGCAAACAAGTTGAATTTGAATATACTAAACTGATTCTTGCCCAGGGTGGAAAACCGATAAAACCAACATTACCGGGTGCTGATTCCCATCATGTTTTCACATTGTGGACATTGGAAGACATGGATAAAATTGCTAACTTTTTGGATCAAAAGAAACCCAAAACAGCCGTTGTGGTTGGTGGTGGTTTCATTGGACTGGAAATGGTGGAAGCACTCGTTAAGCGGGGATTGAAAGTGAATGTGGTGGAAATGATGCCGCATGTGATGGCTAATATGGAAGTGGAAATTGCCGGTTTTATTGAAAATGAAATGCTTTCGTTCGGTGTTGGAATTCATACCGGAGTCGGTGTGACTGATATTTCTGAAAAACATGTTAACCTCGACAATGGAAAATCGCTGGAAGCAGATATGGTTTTACTTTCGATAGGTGTTCGTCCAACGTTGCAATTAGCTAAAGAAACTGGGCTGGAACTGGGCGAAGCAGGTGGTTTATTAGTAAACGAGGAGTTACAAACCAGCGATTCGGATATTTATGCTGCCGGTGATATGGTGGAAATTGAACATCGGGTGAATGGTAAAAAAGTGCGCATTCCGCTTGCCGGACCGGCAAACCGTCAAGGACGCATTGCCGCTGAAAATATTATGGGAGGCAATCACGCTTATAAAGGTGCGTTGGGAACTTCAGTAGTTCGCGTGTTTGAAGCGGTGTGCGGAACAACCGGATTATCGTTGAAACAAGCCCGTGCAGCAGAAATTGATGCAGATGCGGTGGTAGTTCATAAAGAACATCATACGGCATATTATCCCGGAGCTGAAAATGTGACCGTGTTACTAATTTATAATCGTGAAACAGGAGAAATTCTGGGTGGACAAACGGCAGGTTATAAAGGTGCTGACAAACGACTGGATGTTATTGCCACAGCAACTGCGGCAAAAATGACCATTCACGATCTTGCTGATATTGATTTATCGTATTCGCCTCCGATTGGAACGCCGAACGATGCCATCAATATGGCTGCTTATGTGGCTGAAAACAGACAAACCGGTTTTAGTCCATCAATTACTGCTTCGGAATTTGATAGTTTTATCGAAGGGAAAAATCCTGTTTTCATTGATGTGCGCGATGTTTTTGCTTTTGAGAAAAGCCATATACAAGGTGCAATCAATATACCGCTGGAATTGATTTCAAAGCAATTGCAATTAATTCCGACTCAACGTCCGGTAATCGTGTACGACGAAACCGGCAAGAAAGGGCATCAAGCATTGCGAACGCTAATCGGTGCAGGATTAAAAGATGTAACTAATATTTCAGGCGGACATATTTCAATCCAACGATTTGCCCGTGCCATTGGATTTAAAAATATCAGCATTGAATTATTGCCTGTTGTTTCAAAATCAATTGGAAAAGAAATAAAGGAAATAAAAGAAGAAAAACAAGAAGTTTCATCAGCGAAAGTAGATGACAATGCTCCGATTGTTATCGATGTCCGCACTGTTCAGGAATTCAGAACGGGTGCTTATCCCGGTGCTGTAAATATTCCTTTGGATGAACTGATGGTTCGCCGAACCGAAATAGGAAGTGATTTGGCTCGTGAAATTGTGGTTTATTGCGCTTCGGGTGGACGCTCGGCTTATGCCCAACGGCAATTGCAGCAACTTGGCTATAAAAACGTGAAAAATGGCGGCGGAATTTCGTCAATGATGGCCACTTTAAATAAGCCAACTGCTCCTACTAATGAATCGTTAATTGTGGATGTGCGCACTCCGGGCGAGTTTGCAGGTGGAGCATATCCGGGAGCAATCAATATCCAACTGGATGAATTGCCGCATCGTATAAGCGAATTGGGCGATAAATCAAGAAACATAACACTTTATTGTGCCTCCGGAGCACGGTCTGCTTACGGACAAAGAGTGTTGCAGCAACTTGGGTTTACCAACGTCATAAATGGCGGAGGATTAATGCATATGATGCAAAAACAAGCATAGAATTTACAAGTATAAATCTTAAAAATCAGAAAATTATGAAAACAAACATGGGATCAATTGACAAAGTTGTCAGATTAGTATTGGCTGTGGTATTTATTGTATTATTCTTTACACACATTGTTGAAGGTATGTGGGGTTATGTATTGCTTGGTTTAGCCGCAATTTTCGCTGCAACAAGTTTTATCAGTTTCTGTCCGCTATACTGGCCATTTGGTATCAGTACAGCTAAAAAAGAGAAATAAGAATTTGAAACATAAAAAAAGTCAAAACCATATTTATTGGTTTTGACTTTTTTTATTGCAGGGAATGCATAATTACTTTCGCTGAGCAATCAAAATGAATTGATCGTAATCAATGGCTTTCGAAACTTTATTGAAAACATATACCGATTTCACTTCAAAACCCGCATTCTGAAACTCTTCAGCCAACTTTGCTGTATCAAAACCGCGATGCGGAATGGGTTCAAAACTATGAAATGAGCCATCTTCGGTGACCAAATCGGCTATGACAACCGTTCCGCCGGGTTTGGTGATAGCCGATAAATGTTGTATGGTTTTTTCAATTTCCTCAATATGATGAAATGCCATGCTCGAAAACATCAAATCAATATCCTGCTTTTTATAGTCAAACACTTCACCGTGCAAAATCTCAACATGCTCATCACCACTAAGTTTTTGTTTTAATACATTCAGCATCGATTCCGATGTATCTTCAAAAACCACTTTTTCTACCAAAGGCAAAATCTGTAATCCTATTAAACCGGTTCCTGCTCCAAGTTCAAGCGCTTTCCAATCTTGTTTCGTACTTACATTTTTCAATAATTCATCCACAAATTTTTTAGCCATTGCCATTCGCTGGGGATTGTCCCACTCATTGGCTTTTGCCACGAAAGTATCATTCATAAGTTGGATTTTAAAAGTCTAAACAGTGAATCAAAAATAAAAGTTCAATTTTGAAACTAATTTCAAAGATTGAACTTTTAACTTCTAAATTTAAAAAGATTATTTCTCCTTCAACTTAACAAAGTTGAAATTTGCCACAAAAACTTCCGACTACATTTAATTAAGCGCCTTTGAAGAATGTATACAGTATCAATAAAGTCAGTATTGTACCGGTAAGCACTGCTAAGAAACCAAACAATCTCAGGACGATTTCTAAAAATATATTACCTGGTTTTTCAGCTTTAAACTCTTCTAATCTTCCTTCTTCCTGATAACGTTTCAATTGTTCTCCACGTTCTTCTATCATTTCTTCTTCGGTAATCTGGCCATTAAAGATTACAAAATCCATTGGAAATTTTTCAGCTCTTAAATGGGTATTAAAGAAGTGAATAGTAAAGATAAAACCTACTGCCAACAGGGCTTCATCGGAATGTACTATGGTTGCAATATTGAAAACCCAACCTGGCATAAAGCGACCGGAAAACTCGGGTGCCCAAAGTATTAACCCGCTTGAACCAATAATTGCAACTCCCCAGAAAACTGCCATGAAATCAAATTTTTCCCAGTAGGTCCATCTATCAAAAATAGGTTTTGGTCCTTTGAAGAAAAACCATTTAAACATAGCCTTAATATCACGTAAATCCTTTAAATTAGGGAAAAGTGAATCCGGTCCAAATAGCCGTTTCCAAAATGATTCATTTGATTTTTTCTTGTCAAACAAGAAACGCATACTCATAAACAAGGTTACAAAGAAATATCCGAAAGTAACTATTGCGCCTATTCTATGAATGATACCTGCTGTTTCAACACCTCCAAAAGCATCCATTATAGTTTTTCCCCAGGCAGTGTAGTTGAACTTCAATGGAAGTCCGGTAACAGCTAAACCAAGAAAACTGGTTATTACAAAAAGGTGCAGAATAATATGAAGGGTTCTGAATCGCTTATATACCTTATTCTTTGCCTTCTTAGTTGAGTGTTTAGAATTCAAGAAAAGTTCATTATTTCTGTTTTTGGTTTTCTCTACAAAACCTCTAAAAGCCCATAATAATGAATGAATCCAGAAAAATAAGAATGTCACACCCATTAAGCCATTCATAAAAATGGTTATCCAGAAAAGTGATGGATTTTTTTTATGATTCATTGGTTCTGCATGTGGCAGATATTTGGCAAATCCTTCGGTAGCATTAGCATGACATTTTCTACAGGTATTTTGCACATTTGCAGCATTTACTGTTGAATGCTTATCATTTTCAGGTAAAATATTATGAGCGCTATGACAATCGGCACAACCGGCAACCCGCTCAGGATATCCCAAGCGTATGTTTTTACCATGATAGCTTTCAAAATAAGTTTTCGTGGCAATGTTGGTGACATGATTTTTTTGCATCATTTTCTCATTACCGTGACATTTCAAACAAGCTTGTGTGTGAAATGCACGACCTTCTGACATGTTATCAATTCTTTTAATGCTGTGAAGACCATGACAATCGGTGCAGGTGGCAGCATCTTTATTCCCGTTAAGCAATGATTTATAATGAGTTGAATTAAAGTATTCTTTTTGCTTTGAATGACATTGAACACATAATTTAGCTGCTTCTATCTTATTGTTTTTGATTGATTTAATAGTATGAATTTCGGTATGACATTGAGAGCAGTGAACAGTAAGTCGACTAGAATTATGAACACTATTATGATATTCACTGCTAATGGTTGAGTGACATGAAGCACAATCCATTGGTTTATACGATGCAACACATGTTTTTTTGTCAGCCGATAAACTGTTTTTAGTCTGTTTACCATCAATAACATGGCAAGCTGTACAGTTCAACGATTTATGCACCGAGGCATTATACTTTTCGGTTGAAACATGGCTTTGATGACACTTCAAACATTCCGAATTTGTTGGATTTGATGAAAGTGATTGTGCCGACAATGTCGTTGATATAAATAGAATGACAAGGCAACAAATAATTTCTAATGTCGTTGATATTTTTTTCATAAAGTTCATTTTTAATTAACCACAAAGACCACCACCAAGTTTCTTACAACTTACTTTTATTTTAGGTGTAAACGTATCCTTCGGAAACAATTCCAAAATGTCAGAAGGCGGTGAAGACAAATTAATTGGTTTGCCATGTATTTTCAGATTCCCAAATAATTTCGTCCAATTTTGTAAACCCTCATCTAAAATATAAACATTACTAACCCCTTGTACTATAAGATATTGCCAGGCTTTAATTGAAACTTCTTCTTTA
>CAIYTJ010000007.1 GCA_903929065.1 uncultured Bacteroidales bacterium
ATTAATCATCAAAACAAAAAAATAAAAAGGAGTATAATTTGTCAAACATGCTGTAAAGCATATATTTATAGCAAATACTCGTGAAAAAACATAAGAGATTAAATAAATTTTGGTTTAATCAGGTATTTTGACTTATTTTTTTGCTAATTTTATTCGTTGACCATCAAAATATTCCAGCATTTTTTCTTTCATATCTTTTGCAACATCTGCGTACGATTTTTCATCAACCACATTGATGGTTTCGTCGGGATCTTTCTGATAATCATACAATTCTGATGCCACAACCAGTTTTTGATCAAAAGTTCTATTTGTTCGGAAATTATCACCCATCCAAATTGTATAACGATATCTATCGGTTCGAATGGAATAACCCATACATTTACCTTCGGCAAATCCCAACCGACCCGTTTCCGGATCATTTCCGTTTCTCGGATATTGACTGGCAGAATATTCTTTTACTTTTAAATCAGGTTTTTTCATAACCGGTGCCAGGCTTTTTCCGTCCAAGTGAGTTGGAATAGGTACTCCGGCTAAATCGCACAAAGTCGGGAAAATATCTACAAATTCAGTCATCGATTTTGAAACTGAAGGCTTAATACCCGGCGCAGAAATGATAAGTGGAGCATGTGTAGCTTGCTCAAAGTTAGTGTGTTTGCACCACAAATTATGATCGCCCAAATGCCAACCGTGGTCACCCCAAAGAATGACAATGGTATTTTTCAGCAAACCGAGAGAATCCATGGCATGCATTAAAATTCCAACCTGCGCATCGGTGTATGAAACTGCCGCGTAATAGCCGTGAATCAATTCTTTTTGCTTGTTCAAAGGCAAAGTCAGACCAAAATCCTTCTGATCGGTAAATTCGGTCAAAGCCGGAATATCTGAATAATTTCGTAATTCACCGGCATTATGATAAGCAATGGCAGGTCCGTTTTTCGATTTTTCCTGAAATTTTGCAACCGGCATTTCGTCACGTTTGTATAAATCCCAGTATTTTTTTGGTGCTACAAACGGTAAATGCGGTTTTGAAAAACCAACAGCGAAAAAGAACGGTTTATTATCGTTTTTCAATTTGAGCAAAATTTCTTTGGCTCTTTGAACGTTTGCCCCGTCATTGTAGGCATTGTCAGGTACATCTGCACATTCAACCGATGGTTTTACTCGTTGTGAAACATACGCTTCAATTTCATCTTCAGCAATACCTTTTGAAATGGCTTCTTTCCGGAATTTTTCGGCAAGTGCTTTGGTTTCGGGTAATTGATATGCTCCTAAAGCAGGCATTCCGGTTTGAGAAGAATAATATTTCTCCTGCGTTTTGAAATAATTGTAATAAGGAACGCTCCACGAAGGTGCATCCATTTTTTTATCTACACATCGTTGATCGTAAACTTTTCCAATTCCCTGAGTGCTATAACCTTGCGTTATGAGATATTGGGGTAAACTTACAATATCCGGATTTACATCGCGCATTCGGGTTTTCAAATCCCAAACACCGGTATAGTCAGGTCGCATTCCGGTCATAATACTGGCGCGGGTTGGGCCTGAAACTGCCTGCTGAACGTAATTTTGAAGAAAAACGGTTCCGTTACTTGCCAACCGGTCGATATTAGGTGTCTTAACAATCTGATCGCCGTAACAGCCTAAAATAGGTTTTAAATCGTCGATGGCGATGAAGAGAATATTTGGTTTTTCGGGTGCTTTTTTTTCAGTCTGAGCAAAAGCGGAAACTGAAACCAAACCTGCTAAAGCAAGGTTTAAGCTTTTTGTTGGGGTTTGATTTTTCATTTATTATAATTGTTTTTAATCGAGTTCACCGGTTTTCATTTTTCTTGTTGGTTCACCTGTATTAGTTGATTTCATTTTTCCTTTAAAAACTATTTTTATCACTGTTGCAATCTGGTTGGTTTGCCCACTTTGAGGCAAATTGATTGTCAGAATATTATTTGTCAACGAATATTGTATTTTTTCAGAATTGCCGATAATACTAGCGGAAAAAACCGGAATATTAATCCCCGAAACAGTCAGTTTCCCATCTTTTGGCCAGGTAAAAACAGAAAGATAAAGTATTGTGTTTCCGTTGATTTCTTTCGTGGTACAACGCCCCCATTCAACTGGTGCAATGGGATTGGCGTGAGTTCCATAAATCGCTTCACCGTTTACTTTCATCCAAGTTCCAATTTCTTTCAACCGGTCAATACTTTCCTGCGGAAATTCTCCATCAGCTTTAGGACCAACATTTAGTAAATAGTTTCCACCTTTTGAAGCAATATCAATCAGATTTCTGATCAATGTTTGACTGCTTTTCCATTTTTGATCGGAAGTTCTGTAACCCCAGGTACCATTCATAGTCATGCAGGTTTCCCAATCTTTTCCATCCAATTCGCTCAGATTTGGAATTTTTTGTTCAGGAGTTTTATAATCTCCACTATAATTTGGTCTTTTAAGACGATCATTTGTTATAATATTGGGCTGAAGTTTCAGCAACGGTTGAAATTTTTCAGCAAACTCATCCGTCATATTTGTTGGTGTATCCCACCAAAGGATTGACACATCTCCATAATTAGTCAATAATTCTTTTACCTGCGGAACTGAAACTTTTTCAATATATTCTGCCATCGAAGCTGTTGTTTGGAGTACATCCCAATGACCGGTATGTTCTTTTGTATAGGCATCAATTTTAGTAGAATCAGGATTTGGCCAACCTTCTATAGCCGATTTTCTTGCTGCTGATCCGCCCGGATTGTTCCAGTCCTGTGCCTGCGAATAATAAAACCCCAACTTAATTCCTGCTTTTTTACAAGCTGCTGCAAGTTGTTTTAAAATGTCTTTTCCATAAGGAGTTGCATCAACAATATTCCATTTGCTGGCATTGGTTTTAAACATAGCAAATCCATCGTGATGTTTAGCGGTAATAACGATGTATTTCATTCCGGCATCTTTTGCCATTTTTACCCATTCATCAGCATTGAACTTCACCGGATTGAACTGTTTTGCGTAAGCCTGATATTCAGTTACCGGTATTTTCATTCGATTCATAATCCATTCAGCGCCACCGCGTTTTTGTTCTTCCCCGTGATAAACTCCCGCTGGAACAGCGTAAACTCCCCAATGAATAAACATGCCAAAGCGTGCCTCACGCCACCATTCCATTTTTTTATTTTGAGTGTCAGGAATAGAATTTGTTTGAGCAAATCCGTATGCACAAAAAATAAACAAAAATAATACTAATGGAAACTTTTTCATATTCAATTAGTTTATGGAAATTTCTTTTGCTTTCATAAATCGTACTAATGCTTCCAGATAATAATAATCGGCATAATTCAGCGGAACATCAATTTCTTTTTTAGCCGGCAAGTTCCCCACCGAATGTTTTAGAATAAACAACCCATTTTCACCTTTTTCGGCAAGATAAGTTGGTGAGGAAAGACTAATTAAAATCTTTTCAGCAGCATCCAAATAATCTTTTCCATTTTTCACATAACTGCTGAGTTCTACCAATGCCGAAGCATAAATAGCTGCTGCAGAAGCATCGCGTGGAGCATCCGGGATATTCGGAGCATTGAAATCCCAGTATGGAACTTTGTCGGCGGGTAAATTTGGATTATTTAAAATAAAAGTTGCTACTTTGCGTGCCTGATTTAGGTATTTTGGGTCACGGGTTTCGCGATACATCATGGTATAGCCGTACAATGCCCAACCCTGACCACGAGCCCAGGCCGAACTATTGCTAAATCCCTGATGAGTAACTTTACTTATCACTTTTCCGTTAATGCTGTCATAATTCACCACATGAAAACAGCTGTTGTCTTCCCTGAAATGATTTTCCAACGTTTTATCTGCATGCGAAACAGATGCTTTTTTATATGAATTTTCTCCGGTTATTTTGCTGACTTCACACAACATTTCAAGATTGAGCATATTATCAATAATGACCGGATATTGCCACTCTTTGCGTTTATCCCACGATTTTATTAATCCAACTTCCGGATGAAAGCGGGTCATCAATGAATTTGAACCGTTAATCAATACTTTTTTGTAGTTCTCATTTCCGGTTAACCGAAAACCGTTGCCATAACTACAATAGAGCATAAAACCCACATCGTGCGTGTCTTTTCTGTACTGAACCTGATCAAGAAGTTCGGTGTAAAATTCAGCATCTTTTTTAAACTTCACATTATTAGTTAGTTCGTACATATACCAAAGCGAACCCGGGAAAAAACCGCAAGTCCAGTCTTTAAAATTAGCAAAGTTTATTTTGCCATTTTCGAACGTGCGTGGATTCAATTTTCCGGCTTTATATTTTTCCGAGGCCGCCAAAAGTTGTTCCTGTGATCGGTCAATGGCCGTTTTCAGCCATGGAATTTCTTTGTAATTTTTGGCGGAAATTAAAGTTGAAAACACTAATAATAAGATAATTATGCTCTTTGATTTGTTTGTCATTGTTGAGATATTTGAAAAATTATTACTTAACCGGTTTGGTCAAACCAAGCCAAAGAATTGGATTTTTTACCGGCATATTTCGCAGACTTTCGTCGCTTGGAAAATCAGCACTGCATTTTTCCCAAATCGCGATCCATTCGGGTTGTTGTTGAATAATAGCTGCAAAAAACATAAATGGTCTGCGGCCGGGTTGTTCATCCCAATGAGAAATGTCTTTTTTAAATGGCCAGGTAGTTTTGTCAATTACATATGGTTTTATATAATCAACCCCTTTTTGCATTCCTCTACCATCGGGTAAATTGAATTTCCAACCATTGAATTCATTGTCGGTCAAAAGCCATGTCAACGTGGCAAAACCATCGAGGCAAAAGAGCGAATAGGAGTATGGTTTTGTGCGTTCTATTTCAAGAGGTAGACTGCCATCCTGCGCCATTTGAGTCGGCAATAAAATCTCAGTATAATGTTTACGGCATTTTTCCATAATTGCCTTATCACCAACAAACTGAGCATAAGCCGCCACCTGAGCATGCCACCAGGTTCCGTGGTTGTTTTTGGCATTCATTTCATCAATTCCGTATTGATGCGTGTTCAGCCAGTTCATAAAAGTTCTGAACCAGATATGAATTGTTTCATTGTCGGATTTTGATAAATATGGAGAATTTTCCAACACCTGAACTGATTTTGTAACTTCGATGAACGGAATTCCGTCGATAATTCCAATGCCACGACCGGTATTTACTCCTTTAATTGCCTGAGCATAAAGCATATTTGGATTCATCAGCGTTTCTGGATTTACAAACCAGGCTTTCAAATGTTTCACAGCTTTTTGGGCATAAACAGCTTTTCCGGTAAGTAAATAAGCCGAAGTCAATGCACCAACTGTCCACGATAACTGACTGATAGCCTGACGGTGGTAATCGAAATTCGCCGGATTGTTCAATCCATCTTTGCGAATATAGGGCCCGTTCGGATCGGCTGGATTTGGCCACCAATAGGTTGCTTCGGAATAATAATCGTGAATGCCGCCGGCACTTCTGGGGCAGCTATTGGCTGTGACGGTAACTGGCTCAGTTTTCATAAAACTATTGGCAAGACGAATTTCACGCTCTTTTTCAGCCAAAATAATTTTTTCAATTATTTGTTTGTCAACAGCTTGTGTCTTTTCAGATTTCTTTTGATTGCTTGAAAAACCTGTTAAGCTAAATGCAGAAAAAGCCAGAATGATCCAAATTGATTTATACATTTTCATAATTCTTTATCTTAAGCCGATGTTTTTTCCATCGGATGTTTTACCAATTAATGTAGAATTTGGTGCAAGTTTAAAACTGCCTTTCTCAAAAAAAGGATTCTCAAAAATAAGCTTACTTGATTTAGCCCCTTTTATTAACTCAGGCTTCGGACAATTGTAGAAGCAGCAATTTGTAATTTTGTCGTATAAAT
>CAIYTJ010000008.1 GCA_903929065.1 uncultured Bacteroidales bacterium
AAAACATGATTTTCAAAACGAAGCCTCCGTGAGTCGCACAGAATAAAATAATGCCGGAAAAACTCAACCATTTTTTCTCGATTTTGCTAAAAAACGCTCAAAAACCAGAGGGGCTGAATAGTAACAAATTTTTTATCTAAACATCCTGAACTAAAAAATGACAAAGCAATCGAAGGTGTGCTATTGAAAGGAGAAGATCCGGCATGGAAACAATTTTTCAAATACATGAATTCCCTGGTACCAAAACAAAAACATGAACCTAAGACTAATCTTGCAGGGGATTCAGTACCTCGTGGGTGAGCAATTTCAATCTAAAAGAATATTTTGACAAATAAAAGCAAAATGAAACCACACAAGTTATTTGCACTGGTCTTTTTTTCATTGCTGACACATTCATTGTTTGGACAGAACCAAAGAGAACAGCTGCAACAACTCAACTCACAGTTACGAAATTCGCCAGTATTTTTACAAGCTGCTTTGCGTGAAAAAATTATTGCTGTTGTACTAACAATGAACCCCAAACCCACCATACCTGATTCAGTTATCCTGGCTGAAGGTGGAGCTGAATATGCCTTTAAACATGCTCAGAATATTTCTGATTTTTCTGATGCCGCTAAGCAATATGAAAAAGCTTTGTTGATTGCACCGTGGCTTGCCGTTGATTATTTTAATTGCGGTGTAGCACACGAAAAGGCAGGTGAGAATAAAGAAGCCATTTTGAACTTTAATTTTTATTTAATGGCTTCTCCTGGCGCAAATGATGCCCAGGATGTAAAAAAACGAATAGGTGGCTTACAATATGTAATGCAAAAGGCTGTAGAAGAAAAAGAAAAAGCTGAGAAAGAAGCAAATAGCCCAGAAGCTAAATTAGATAAATTTCTTACAAGCCTGGATGGTAGAGTATGGAAATGCGATCATAGCTATGTTAAAAATACTGTCGGGGGCAGAGAGTGGACTGATAGTTATGTAGGTCACACTTATATCGCAATTAAAGGTTATAATATAAGTTATTTTAGTATTTATAAAGATTATCAGACAGATGATGGTGATCGCCATCAAATTCAGAATGTTGATTATGATCCCAATATGAAACCTGACTGGACAGCTACATTAACAGGGTATCAATTCAATGGAGATTTAACATCGCATCCTCCAATCACTACTGAAAGTAATATTTTTACTATTAGTACTAATGGACAATCAATAAATAACGAAAAGATAGCAACATGGGATGGTGGGTCACAAAAGTCAACAGTTCATTTCATTCGCATGAATTAATGGAAAAAGCAATCTCAAATGAAACTATACGCATTAATGACATTGATCTATTTTTCTTTGCTCACTCATTCATTGTTGGGTCAAAGTAATGGAACAATAATCCCGGAAGAAGCCCGGCGGCATTTCGTTATGGGTACTACACTTTTCAAAGATGCAAAAACACAATCTGATTTTTCGACGGCAGTGAATGAATTTAAACAAGCCACTGATCTTGCACCACAATGGCCGGATCCACTTTATAATCTTGCCTTGGCAAAGGAGGCTACAGGAGATTTTGCAGGTGCAATAAGTGATTTGAAATCTTATAGGAAATTTATACACACAGATGTTGAATTGCGCTCTGTTCAAGACAAAATTTATGCACTGGAAGCCAAAGCAAAAAAAGTTATCAGTAAACAAGAAGAAGAGCTAAAACCAACTTTATAACGTATCATTTTTATGATGATTTTAATGATAACCGGAATTTATGGCCCATATATAATTACAGGGATGGGTTATCGAATATTGAGAATGGTCGGATGCGAATTGATCAAACATCAATTGAAAAAAGAAATATAGGTAAATTTTTCGTAAAAACTTTTCCTATCTATAGGACAAAATCTTTCGAAATGGAAATTACTGTAAAATGGGAATCAGGTGAATCAAATCAGGGCTTCGGTGCGGAGTTTTGTTCAGATGAAAATAGAAGAAATAGATATATTTATGGTATAGCTTCAAATGGAGGATACATAATTGCTCATTGCGAAAATAGGGGCGATTATTATTATGATGTAGAGTCTCAAAGTGATTACATTAATTTAGGTTCATCAGACAATACATTAAAGATTATTTCAAAAGATAACACTATTATGTTTTATGTAAACAATAAATTTCTAAAACAACTCACATTTAATGGTGGTTATGGTCAAGATTTTGGAGTATTTGCCAACTCTGGTACAAAAGTAAGTTTTTCAATATTTAAATTATCAGGAGAGAAAGAATGAAATACAACCCACTGAATCCCCACTGGTCCTGACTTGTAACATTAAAAATAAACGACTCTGGTCGAAGGATTTCCTTCGTCCCACTATGCCAAAGCCTCGGCTTCCGAAACATTATTTTTGTTGTCCTCCTCTCCAAATCCCATCATGAGCACCAATATAATCCCTTTAAAACGGCATTTGTAATGCAAAAGCTCAGTATCTTTTCCCTTAGTTACCTCTTTACTTAAAGTATAACATCAAATAGACATTATAAACCGGCATTGGTATTCTTTGCGGCCTT
>CAIYTJ010000009.1 GCA_903929065.1 uncultured Bacteroidales bacterium
GAAAAAAAGAAGACCTTAAAGTAAAATGAGAAGATTCTTTTTCGGGAATTTAATGAATTTTGAATAAAATGACTGAGATTATAGATTATATTCTACACTTTTTATTAGGTGAAACAGTTTCTCCAAAAATTATAGCCAAAGTTGGTTATACCTCTAATCAAAAAGATTACCGTAAGTATAAACTGGTAATTTTACCTTCACCGTTTTTTTCGGAAGAAATATATGGAAGTGCTGCTTCATTGCCTGCGTTACCCTTACAAATATGGGAAGAATCACCAATACTTTTTGGTACTCCCACGGTAGAACAGGTTGGAAATACCAGAATTATAAACGCAGATTTAATTGCAAGCACCTATTTTTTAATCAGCCGGTATGAGGAAATGGTTCGTAAAGATGTTCGCGATGTTCACGGTCGTTTTCCGGGTAAAGAATCTTTGCCATACAGGGCAGGATTTATAGATTCGCCGCTTGTTGAGGAGTATGGTAAATTATTGCGGGTTCAACTTCGTGATGTTGGTCTGAAAATATCAGAACCACCAACTAAAATTCGTAAGATTTTTTTGACGCATGATGTCGATCAACTTTCGCATTACCGCAATTTAAGGGGATTTGTCGGCGGGTTATTGCGAGGTATTCAGCGACCAAAAGAAGGAAATAAAGCTATAAAAAGCTATTTTGGGGGATTGAAAAACGATCCATGGTATACATTGCCATGGCTTTTTAAAATGGATAACTCAGTCAGACAAATTTTAGGGAATGACCGTTGTGAATTAGTTACTTTTATAAAAGTGGGTGGTGGTACACGAAAGGAAGATAAACCGTTTATTACTCATCATATTCAGGATTTTCAGTCATTAATAACACTTTGTAAAAAGAAGAACGTTACTTTTGCTTTGCATGCTAGTTATGAAGCCGGAGTTGATCCTACACGTATCATTGAAGAAAAAAAACATTTGGAACGGGTATCGAAACGGAAAACGGAATACAACCGCAACCATTTTCTAAACTCCAGAGAACCTGAAGACATGACGGCATTAATTGATGCCGGCATAACAGATGATTTTACATTGGGATACGCAGATGTTGCCGGATTCAGACTTGGAACTTGTCGGCTAGTGAAATGGATAAATCCAAAAACACGACAGCTCACAACATTGACATTACATCCCCTTACTATGATGGATGGTACCTTGAGTGACAAAAGGTATATGAATTTAAATGCTCATGATGCATTTGAATATTGTATCCGTTTAATAAATATGGTTGAAAGTTGGAACGGAGAATTTGTTTCCCTTTGGCATAACACTTCTGTTGAAGATACACCACAATCCTATCATCGAAAACTTTATCAGGATATCATTCAATATTTAAAAACAAAATAAAAGTTTTAATGCAAAAAACTGCGATTGTTTGTGTAACAAATGATTTAACGACTGATCAACGGGTTCATAAAACCTGTTTGACACTTCAAAAGTGCGGTTATTGGGTAGTTGAAACAGGAAGATTGCTGCCTGAAAGTTTACCTTTGGAACGTTCATATTTCACCATTCGCCGCAAACACAAGTTTAATAAAGGGCCGCTGTTTTATGCAGAATTTAATATCCGCCTTTTTTTTTATTTGATGAATGCAAATGTGGATTTGATTTTTGCAAATGATTTGGATACGCTGCCTGCAGCTTTTCTGGCATCGAAAATTCGCCACAAACGACTGATTTATGACACACACGAATATTTTACAGAAACACCTGAATTAGCAAATCGTCCTCGCACTCAAGCATTTTGGAAAATGTTGGAAAATTATTTGTTTCCAAAACTGACTGATGTTCTGACCGTCAACGCTTCCATTGCAAAGCTATACAGCGAAAAATTCAATAAAACGGTTTATGTGAGCCGAAATATTCCGACCACATTTGTTCCTGAAAAATTAAAATCAAGAAAAGAGCTGGACTTACCTGAAAATAAGCGGATTCTGATTTTACAGGGAACCGGAATCAATGTTCAGCGTGGTGCTGAAGAAATGGTTTTAGCCATGCAATATCTTGAAAATGAAGTTTTATTGATTGTTGGCAGTGGCGATGTTTTGCCGGTTTTGAAAAAAATGGTGGAAGAACAAAAATTGCAGAATAAAGTAATTTTTAGACCCAAAATGTCTTTTGCCGAATTACGTCAATACACCATAAACAGTGATTTAGGACTTGCAATTGATAAAGATACTAACCTGAATTATCATTTTTCGTTACCAAATAAACTTTTCGATTATATCCACTCAGGCATACCCACACTTTCTTCCGGTTTAGTGGAGTTGAAACAAATTATTGATTACTACGATATTGGTTATTATATACAAAATCATAATCCAGAGCATATTGCGGAATTAATTTCAGTTATTTTTGCAGATGAAACCCGCTACAATTTGGTAAAACAAAATACGGCGAATGCCAAAGAAGAATTGAATTGGGAAAATGAGGAAAAAGTGCTGATTTCAATTATAAAAAATTCATAAAAGGTCATCAAAAGATATGCTTTCTATCCTAATTCCAACATACAATTTCAATATTACCCGATTGACAACTGAATTGCACCGTCAGGCAGTAAATCAGTCTGTTGATTTTGAGATTATTGTAATGGAAGATGGTTCTGAAAAATGGGTTGATGAAAATAAGATAATTGGTGAGTTGGTAAATTGCAAACACGTTATTTTGGAAAACAATATTGGTCGTTCGGCAGTACGGAATAAGCTGGCAGATGAAGCAAAATACGACTATTTACTTTTTTTGGATTGTGATGCTGAGGTTTGCTCACCTGATTATATTCAAAATTATCTTACTTTTTGTAAGGAAGATTGTATTGTCATCGGTGGAACAGCATACGACCCGAAAGAAAACAATCCCGACTTCAGCTTGCGTTTGAAATATGGTCGGGTACGCGAAGCAAGAACCGCCTCCGAGCGTGGAAAAAACAATTTTGCCACTTTTAATTTTCTGATTTCAAAAAACATTTTCAATCAGGTTCGTTTTGATGAAAGCATTCGTGGTTACGGTCATGAGGACATGCTTTTTGGTCATCAATTGCATCAGCTGGGTTTTGAAATTTTGCAAATTGACAACCCGCTTATTCATCGGGGATTGGACGATAATATGACTTTTATTCGTAAAACGGAAGAGGCAACCCGAAATCTGTTTTTACTTTATCAAACCGGCCGGTATCCTTTTCTGACGGAAGAATCTGCTTTACTAAATACTTTTACACGTATTTACAAGCTAGGTCTTACCCGTTTGCTGGCATTGAAATTTGATCTGTCCAAACACCTGCTCAGGTGGATGCTTTCTCAAAAATCACCCTCATTGTTGATATATGATTGGTACAAACTATTGTTTATTTGCAGAACTTCCCTGACGAAATGACAGATTGTCACAACTTTTCCGAATGATAATTCGTTCTAACTGTCAAAAAGGACTAAAATTACTTTTGGCACAAAATTCGCGAAGCAAAAGCAATGTTTATAACTTTCAAACTTTATAAACTTTCAAACTTTACAAACTAATAATACATTAATTTAAAACTGAAAAATATGAACATTAAACCATTAGCCGACCGTGTGTTGGTAAAAGCTGCTCCGGCAGAAGAAAGAACAGTGAGTGGAATCATTATTCCAGATTCAGCAAAAGAAAAACCGTTGAAAGGCGAAGTACTGGCAGTTGGTAACGGAACCAAAGACGAAGAAATGGTTGTTGCCGTGGGTAATAACGTATTGTATGGCAAATATGCAGGAACAGAACTTGAATGGGAAGGTGAAAAATACCTGATCATGCGTCAATCGGATATTTTGGCGATTATTTAATTAGATTTTAGAACCAAGATTCAAGAACCAGGATAAATTCTTGAAATGGTAAATTATAAATGTTTAAATTGTAAATAATAAAGATATGTCTAAAGAAATTTTATTCAACATTGACGCTCGCGATCAACTTAAAAAAGGAGTTGACGTGTTGGCAAACGCCGTAAAAGTAACGCTTGGACCAAAAGGTCGCAATGTAATTATCGAGAAAAAATTTGGTGCGCCACACATTACCAAAGATGGTGTTTCGGTAGCCAAGGAAATAGAAATTGAAGATGCATTCCAAAATCTTGGAGCACAACTGGTAAAGGAAGTAGCTTCGAAAACAAGCGATGATGCCGGTGACGGAACAACTACTGCAACTGTGTTGGCACAATCCATCGTGGGTGTTGGAATGAAAAATGTGGCTGCCGGAGCAAATCCAATGGATTTGAAACGCGGCATCGATAAAGCAGTGGCTGAAGTGGTAAAAAGCATTGCAGCACAAGCTAAAACAGTGGGTGATGATTATGACAAAATCGAACAGGTTGCTTCTATTTCTGCAAACAACGATGCCATTATCGGCAAACTGATTGCTGACGCTATGCGCAAAGTTTCGAAAGATGGCGTTATCACTATCGAAGAAGCCAAAGGAACCGACACAACCATTGAAGTGGTAGAAGGTATGCAATTCGACCGCGGTTATATCTCGGC
>CAIYTJ010000010.1 GCA_903929065.1 uncultured Bacteroidales bacterium
ACTCATCGGTGACATCAATCATCTTGTGAGATTTAACACCCAATGAATAAGCCTTTTGCTCGATAAGAGCCAATTCTTCCTTCGAAAATCCCCCGGTATTGGCAATGGCTGTATGAACTTCCATCCCCTTTTCAACCGACAGATAAATGGCACAAAACGAAGTATCCAATCCTCCGCTGAATGCCAGAACTACTTTTTCCTTCATGAAAATATTTTATTGATAACTAATTTTAAACCTGATTATGTAAACGTTCATTTAAATTAGCGTCCTAAAACGATAATTTTTCTCCAGTCTATTGCTGAAAATGAAAGCTTCTCATTTTTCCGCTTTTCAAGCCATTCCTTGTAAATTTTGAACGGTGTTTTTGGCTTTTGTTTTTTTGCCTCCCATTCCGAATCATAAAGCATTCCTGTACACAAACATTTGGTCTTATTCATCCGAAGCAGGATGTCATAATTCACACAGCTCTGGCATCCTTTCCAAAATTGTTCATCATCGGTAAGCTCGGAGAACGTCACCGGACGGTAACCCAGTTCTGAATTTATTTTCATAACCGCCAACCCGGTTGTCAAACCAAAAAGTTTGGCATTGGGGAATTTGGTGCGCGACAACTCGAAAGCCTTCATTTTAATACTGCGGGCCAGTCCATGACCGCGATAATCCCAATGGACAATCAATCCGGAATTGGCCACATATTTGGCATCATTCCATGTTTCAATGTAACAAAATCCGGCAAATTTTTCGCCGTCAACGGCAATGATTGCTTTACCCTCCGAGATCTTGGAGGCGATATATTCATGCGAACGGCGGGCAATTCCGGTTCCGCGTTCCAGGGAGGCTTTTTCGATGGTATCATTTATTTCATCCACAAAACGAAGATGCTCCTCTCCCGCTATGAGCACCTGAATTTCAGTTTTAGGCTGAATATCTTCCTTCTTTTTAAATATCATAATTTAAGAATAGACTTTAATTAAATTTTACTCTCCAGTTTTGGCATAATTGATTTCAACACCTGAATAACATCACTACGCCCGATACCCTCCCGCATGATCAGCAGGATCGTGTCATCTCCGGCCACCGTTCCCAGAATTTCATACGGATTAACCTTATCAATAAGGATCGCTACGCTGTTGGCATAACCGGGTAAGGTTTTGACAACTCCCAGGTTTGACGAAAATTCAATACCAACCACGCCATCAGCCATATAATCACGCTGTGAAACTGACGATGTCAGCTGATTTCCTGCACTTTCATTACCGGCCAGACGATAAATATATCCGCTTTTATCGTCACTCACTTTTACCACATGCATCGATTTGAGGTCGCGTGAAAGGGTCGCCTGCGTAATATCACATCCCTGCTCCAGCAAGTGGATCAACAGCTCATCCTGACTGCCGATTATCGCTTCCGAAATAATCTTCTTAATCAATTGGATCCTTTGAGACCGATTCTTCATGTTAACAATTTATTTTCAATCATATCAAGCAGTTCGGTTTCGTTGGGTAAATACTTTGCGATATCGGCGGGCAATTGGGTATATGTGTAAGTTGCCACACCAACAGGGCGATTTACCAGTTCCAGAGCATATTCTACCGTCAGTTGGCTTTTGCTTTTGCACATGAGTATGCCTATGCTAGATTTGTCATCGGAGTATTTCACGGTCTTGTCTAACAGGTGCAAGTACCAGCATAGTTGCTGGCTATGCTCGGGTTTAAACTCGGTAGCTTTCAGTTCCAAGGCCACCATACATTTAAGCCTTCGGTGATAAAACAGCAAATCCACAAAATACTCTTTTTCATCGAGTTCCAATCGAAACTGCCGCCCCATAAATGCAAAGTCGTTGCCAAACCTGCCCAAGGTTTTTACTCTATTCAATACCATGGCTTGCTCCAGTTGGCGTTCGGTATGTGTGTCTTCCAGTTCCAAAAACGATAAATCGTATTCATCTCTAAATTCGAGTCGGTAGGTTGCCAATTGTTGTGGTTCTATTGTTTGCGGAAAATTATTTTGAAACGATTGGGCTTTTGTAAAAGCATCGAATCGAATTTCTTCTTCCAAAACGCTTCTGCTCCAACCTCGTTCCACACATTTTTGCAAATAAAATTGTATTTGTTCTGGCTGTTTTATTTTTGTGAAAATAGTATCGGTATGCCCCCATGGTAATTTTGCCACAAGCTGTGGCAAAATTACATTTTGAGAACTTAACTCGTATATATATTTCATTCTGTGTAGGTTGCGTTTTGAAAATCCTTTTATCCCAGGAAATTCGGTTTGCAAATCAATCGATAGTTTATCCACCACCGCATCGCCCCATCCGTTTGCCACACGCTGCGAAATTAATTACCATTAATTAATTTTGTATAAACAGGAAGAGGGTCATTCCCCTTTTAATATAATCGGAAATGACTTCCATCAATTTGATAAAATAGGTCATCATCGCCTGTTAGACTCAAGTTGAAATGAATTCTGCTGAGTGCGTTTGTTGACATTTTTATTAAGTGAGCCGAGATTGTACCCAATTTTATTTTAGGATAGTCTCCCTTGAACCAAGAGATTACTTGATCTTTTGAGATAATCTGCCCAGCGGTAATATTTTGATTGGTAACAAAATCCGTCAATAGCAGACGGACTGGTTTTTCGTAAATTGACATATCAAACCTTTTATAGAAAAAGTGCCTAATGCATTAAAATCATTAACTAAATTTAGAGAAGCAGTTCCTACGCTTCGACCTTGATAAACATCCCACAAACGATCTTCAGCTTTTTATGCGATATTCACCTCATGGATGTTTTATAAATGAATATTTATTCGAATTAAGAGTGCAAGTTTATACATTATTTTTGAATTTACCTCTTTTAAATGTATATTTATAAATATTCAACCCTTTTTATTAAATCAATATGAATATTTATAAATTTTTAGCAATAGCTTTGCGAGATTCACAGAATTAAACTACTTTTGCAGCTGTGCGACATCAAGTAAGAATATCGATCAAGAAGACGCCGTGAAATGCGTTTTTGCTACTGATAAAAAGGTAGTGAAAACGCATTTTTTTTGAGAATTAAGT
>CAIYTJ010000011.1 GCA_903929065.1 uncultured Bacteroidales bacterium
ATGCCTTGTAATCTTAATTCTTAATCCTTATTCTTAATATGGAAAGTACAACTTTCCTTTAATCACGACGTAGTCTGGAGACTACGCAGAACAATTACACGCTAAGATCAACAGAGGTCAGCGTTCCTTAATTTGAACTAAATGTAAATCTTTAACGTAAGCAATAAAAGAAGTATCCTCAGAAGTATCCTCGCATGAAATAAACAAATCAGCATCATAATCTTTCATTCCGGGTTCTGAAATATTCATATCCCATAATTTAAATTTAGAATTTCTATACTTGTCGTTCGTTCTTATTTCTTTGTACAGATTGTTTAAGTTAGCGATAATATCACGATAGCACTTTATTTGATCCCAATTAAAGATATCAGTTGATGAATCAAGATTAATTCCATAATGAATGTAATATACGCTGGGATCAGTTTCACAATAAAAAAATCGGTCATCACCATCATCATAATATATAAAATTACCCACACCACTTACCCAATGCTTACCTTTTTTAAATGATCTGGCATATTCTTTCAGATGTTTTATCGTATTTGTAATCTGAATATATTTTTTGACATATCTGTATTTCATACTGAAAATGTTTAAATCCTTTTTTAGTTTATTTCCCTTTCCTTTTACCTTCGTTCGGCGTAGTCTCCAGACTACGTCGGGTTGAAAACAAGGCTATGCCTTGTAATCTTAATTCTTAATCCTTATTCTTAATATGGAAAGTAAAACTTTCCTTTTAGCACGATGTAGTCTGGAGACTACGCCGAACAGAGCGCGGGAGCAGTGTGTCAAACTTTATAAAACCACTTTAACTGTTTTCGCTATTGTTTTGACAATATATATTGAATTTTTTGGAACAGAAATAAATGTTTTACCCGATTCCGATTTTATTCTTTTTAATTCGCTGCCCTGCAAAGTATAGACTGTTATATTTTCCCCTTTCAATGTACCTTCAACCACTATTTCGTTATCGCTTCCATATACTTTAATGTGGTTAAGTTCGGGTGAAAAACTTGTTGTAACTGTTGTAGTTTCGAATGAAACTGACAGTATTCCATCAGTCGTAATTGGAGGTATTGTAAATACTCCATTTACTAACGATAAAGTTACATCCACTCCGTTATACATTACATTATGCACTTTCCAACCCGATGAAGCTACAATTTCGAATGAAGGAGTAGACTGATATTCATATTTTGTTTTAATAATGCCAGCATCTGATGATTTAAGAGTAATGGATTTTAATTGTTTTTTAAATGTAACCTGAATTGTTGCTGCTGCATTTATAACTGGAGTATTATAGCTGTTGTTAATGACTTGAGCCGTGACATCAACTCCATTGTACAATAGAGAATTTATTTCGTATCCGGTATTTGGTGTTATCGTAAAGGTAGTAACAGTCCCTGCTGTTACCTCTGAAACGCCTAACGGTGAAATACTTCCGTTATCACCTGCACTTGAAGTAACAGTAGTTGTCCAGCGGGCATAAAGAGTCAGGTTTCCTGAAAGTGTATTATTAAAATTCCACGCTGTCTGATAATTAGTTGAGGTATACCAGCCGCCAAACGCCAAACCAGGTTTCGTTGGATTTGTAACAGGTGCGATGGCTTTTCCTCCTTCTGAGATGGATTGATTATCAATAGTTCCACTTCCTCCCTGCAAGTCGAAGGAAACTGTTGCCACCCATTTGGCATAAAGTGTAAGATCGTTTGTTACGGGATTATTAAAGTCCCATGCGGTCAGGTAATCAGTTCCTGTGTACCAACCACTAAAAGTCAGGTTGCTTTTTGTTGGTTGTGATGATGGTACAATTACTTTCTCACCATCTACAACATACTGATTATCAAAAATTCCGATGCCACCCAGAGTATTAAAAGTAACATTATAATACTGTTTGATATTGCTAAATGTTCCCCAGTATGAATTGGCAGTATATGCTCCGACAGCACCTTTAGGCACTGCAAGAATACATGTCGTTGTGTTAACTCCTATCAATGTTGTAGATGATGATATAGTAGGTGGTGTACTGTTGAATATTGTAATTTTATTCAATGATGTACAAGCATTTAATGTATAAATATCAAGTGATGTAACTAAGTTTGGGATATTTAAACTTGTAAGGTCAAAGCAACCATTAAATGCAAATTTTTCAATAGAAGTAACTGAATTTGGGATTTTTATACTAGTCAAGCCTGATTCAGCAAAAGATGATTCGCCAATGGTTGTAAGAGCATTTGGCAAGTTTATATTTTTCAAACTTGTACATTGTCCAAAAGCGCCCACACTTATTGTTTTAAGAGAATTTGGAAGGATAACGTTTGATAAGTTAATGCAATGATAAAAGATATATGTACCACTTCCGCTTATAGAAGTACATAAATCAGGAATTGTAATGCTTGTCAAACCTGTACATTGTCGAAATGCGGAATTACCATACGATGCATTTGGGTTATTTGGTAGTGCTACACTTGTTAGGGTTGTACAATTATAAAAAGCAAACGTTCCAACAGAAAAAACTGTATTTGGGATAGATATACCTGTTAAGTTGACACAATTATAAAATGCATAAGCATCTATCGATGTAACACTATAAGTTTTACCACCAGAAGTTACTTCCTGAGGAATAACCATATTGCCAGTGTATTCAGTTGTTGGAGTGTTACTCGATACCTTGTATGTTACTGAGACCGTATAAGGCACAACGTCCGATGTGATATTAAAGAAAAAACCGTTCGCCTGAAAACTGTATGCTCCTGCACTTGCTGCAAGACAGAGAAGCATGATAAGGAATGTGATTTTTTTCATTTTGATAATTTTTTATGTTAATAGTCAACTGATTTCGAATTGTTATAATTCGTGCTGTTATTTATCCTTTATTAGCGCAGATTACCGCTCGGCTTTATCTCCTCGTTCGGCGTAGTCTCCAGACTACGTCGGGTTGAAAACAAGGCTATGCCTTGTAATCTTAATTCTTAATCCTTATTCTTAATATGGAAAGTACAACTTTCCTTTTAGCACGACGTAGTCCGGTGACTACGCCGAACAGTTATTCATCACACTCAACAGGGTGATATTCTTCATACACTTTATTAAAATTGACAATGCATTTGTTATCATCTTGTTGATTTGTTTTATGCAAACTCATTTGAAAAACAAGTCCTAATAGATCAGGGTTTAATTTTATTCCTGTTTTAATATTTTCAATAGCTTCATCATCCTTCCCTAAAATACTCAATATAACTCCTTTTTCAAAATTAACCTGAATATTCGTTGGATACAATTCTATAATCTTATTAAAACCGACCAAAGCGGTTTCATACTCTTTCATTCTGGCATATATGAACGAACTGTAAAAAAGAGAATCCTCATCAGTTGGATCCAGAAGTAATACTTTTTTATAATCTTCTAATGCCAGATCATCACGGTCTATTTCACTATAATTATATGCTCTGTATTTAATATACTTAACATTTTCAGGATCTAATTTAGATGCTTTCGAATAATTCCTGATTGCTTTATTATACAAACCAATAAAAGCATATGCGTCTGCTTTTAAACCATAATTAATGGCAGTAGGATCTAAAAGCACAAGCAATTTGAGACCCCAAAGATCTCTTTCATCACAATATTCTCTGGATTCTCTTTGATCTTTATCCAACAGGTATTGCACTATTTTTTTATTTGTCTTGTTCATAAATGTCATTTAAAAACCTTTCATTTTATTTGTTTACAGCTCTATAATTCGGCGTAGTCTCCAGACTACGTCGGGTTGAAAACAAGGCTATGC
>CAIYTJ010000012.1 GCA_903929065.1 uncultured Bacteroidales bacterium
GGTACAGTCGGAAGTAAAATATAACGTTTCACTCATTATGAAAGAAAAATATTCCGATTTACAAGGATATAATTATTTAGCTATGAAAGAATTACTTATATCCGAACAATTACCACAGGCATTGATTCAGGCTGAAGAAGAATTTACGAAAACTCACACAACCGTATAAAATTAAACATAGAATGGCACTATTACCACCACCAGCGAAAAAAGATACTCAAAAGGGTATTTGGGATAATAAAATACAAAATATCGCGAATTTTTTATTAGAGCATTACGAAATTCGCGTTTCGGTTCAGGACCCAACGAAAGTATATATAAAATGCAAAGATGCCGATCGGAAACATATTACTCCGGATATTTCGCGTATTTCAAACCATTTAGCTTCAAACGATCACCACATTGGCGATACTCAATTGCGGAAAATTCTGAACGATCCATATTATATTCCGCATTGTGACCCGATTACAGAATATTTCAATTCCGTTCGCGGAAAATGGAATGGTGTTTCGCAAATCGATATTCTTTGCAATTGCATTGTTGCCCGCGATTTTGGTGATAAACCAACAGGTTGGTATCAGGATCGATTAAAAAAGCTGATTAAAAAATGGTTAGTTGCTTGTGTAGCTACATGGTTAAGCGATGAATTATTTGAACAGAACGATGTGATATTCGGATTAATACAAGCGGTTGGCGGTGCCGGTAAAACTTCATTAATCAAATTCTTACCACCCGAACCATTGACCGACTACATTATTGATGCCTCGCAGGACGAAAAGAAATTCGATATTGAAGATGCTTATACGCGCTATATGTTTGTGAATTTTGAAGAAAATTCCGGGATTAAAAAATCAACGATTAATACACTTAAAAAAGTACAATCGGCTAATTTTATAGTTACAAAATTAAGAAACGAATATGTTCCTACCAATAAAAGGCGCATTGGAAATGGTTTTTTAAGTAATAATTTCAATCAGGAAAACGGCGGATTTATTGAATTTTGGTATGGAAGCGATACCCGGCGATTTGGACTGGCAGAAATAATTTCAATCGATCAGAATTATTCCAAATTAATTGATAAAGATCAATTATATGCAGAACTAATTACGATGTATGAATCATGTTCATTTGATTTTATTTTTGATAAAACCGATTACGAAGATTTTAATATCTATAATTCCCGGTATAAAATTGAAACCGATGCCATGAAATCGCTTCAGCGTTATGTTCGACCACCGGAAGCCGGAGAAGAAGGCGAAAAACTGAACCCGACACAAATCATGCAGCGCCTTATTTCAATGAATTATATCAAATCTGAGGAACTTCAAAAAATAACAGCTCAGAAAATCGGTCAGGCACTTACGGCCCTCGGTTACGAACAAATTAGTTTCCGGTCCCCGGCACACAACAATGATTCAATAAAAGGCTATAATGTAGTATTTATCAAAAAAGAATAGCAGTATGAAAAGTAAAATAATCGACAAAAGTTTCATGTTTCCAATTATTTATTTCACGGTGATTTTTATAGCACTTATGTTTTTCTGGATCAATTATGTAATTTTTTAAATTCAAACTCATGAAATCAAATCTCCCAACCGAACAGGGCCGGACACCGGATCAGAAATATAACTCCGGATGCGCTTATCAATTCATTGGATGCATTATTGCCTTTGCTATAGCATTCACTTGCTATATGAACGATGTTTCATTAAAAATGAATCCAACTATTAAAACTATTCTTATTATACTTGTTATTATGATCTGTATTTTACTTTTACTGAATGGTGGTCGTAACCTGCGAAAAATGAATGATAACTGGGAGAAAATAAATAGGAGATAACGACTGAGGCTATGAGTGCAGCCGATTACGGGCGCAAAACTGCACTGAAACCGATGAAGCCCGTGCGAGATATAAACTTTCTAAAACCGATGCAGTAGGCGGAACTGATAGCCGTGTGTTATAATCCGTTTACTCTTTCTTCAATCAAAAAAAATATGAATACAGACGTAATGTTTAGTTCAAATTCAGACATTTGGGCGACACCACAAGATTTTTTCAATAC
>CAIYTJ010000013.1 GCA_903929065.1 uncultured Bacteroidales bacterium
AATACGGAAATAATCAAAAATACCGCAATCTCATTTGTTGAAATTGCGGTATTATTATTTCCAAATTTTTAATTATTTTATCTTCGGCTTCCTCCAAGGAAAATCAAAATATAATAAACCAAAGCTGCTAATGAACCAAGTGCTGCAACCACATACGTGTAAGCGGCAGTCTTCAAAGCGTCTTTGGCTTGTTCATGTGTTTCATAATTTGTAATTCCTGCCGTGTTCAGCCATACCAATGCACGGGAACTTGCATTAATTTCGACTGGCAATGTGATAATACTGAACAATGTTGTAACTGCAAATAAACCAATACCTACAAGCAATAGCTGTGGAAACGTCCGAACAAAAATAATTCCTGCAAACAACACCCATTGCATCCAGTTTGAAGCAAAATTCACCACGGGTACCAATTTTGAGCGCAAGGTAAGCGGTGCATAAGCCATTGAATGCTGAACGGCATGACCGCATTCATGTGCAGCCACAGCTGCTGCTGCTACACTGCTTGAAGAGTAAACATTTTCGCTTAGATTTACTGTTTTTGTGGTAGGATCGTAATGGTCTGTCAAATGCCCATTAGTCGAAATAACCTGAACATCATAAATGCCATTATCGCGCAGCATTTTAGTTGCAACGTCCTTCCCAGTCATTCCCCGTGGAATGGGAAGTTTCGAATAACGTTCGAATTTCGATTTCAGATTGTTTGAAATCAACCAACTAATCAGTGCAAAAACTCCAAAAATGATATAACCTATAAACATGATTTTAATTTTTAATGGTTTGAGTTGACATTTCTTCAAAATCCTTGCCAAATGACAAAATGGCAGTGGTTTTGATTTAAAAAATATTCCTGAATTAGGATGTTATAATTTACCAATAGAACTTCATTTCGTAATTCCAAATTGGAATTTAATTTTTAATTATTTTAAAGGTCGAAATCTTATTGTTATTATTCATTATTTCGACCATATAAATTCCTTTGCTATAATTACTAACATTCATTTGAAAATCACCTGTAGTAGGCAAAGTATAAGTATTTATATTCCGACCACTTAAGTCCATAATTTTTACATTTGAATTTTCAGGCAGATTATCAATTCGCATATTCAGAAAATCTTTCACAAAGGTAGGGAATATTGCAATAGAATAAACATGATTTTCAATCAAAGTGGTTGCAACTTTTGAAATTGTGACATGATCGCCTGAGTTAATGCCATTTATATCAATAAGTGGTTCTATTGACAACTGGCTCGGGATATTCAGTCTGTTTGCATCGGTTAATGCTGGTACATTTGGTTCGTTTTCAAATTTGATAGTATATATTTCTGCTCTATCCGGAAAAAAACGAACCAACATGAAGTGATAAAATGATCCATATCCTCGAGTCCATGATTTTGGATTGTCAGCGGTATACAACGGTGCCCCCCAACCTCCTTCGCCAAAATAAACAATTCCATTTACGTCATCCCTAACAAAGCCCTGAACGTTGCCAGATGAACTTGAACTTTTAATCGGCCATGACATGCTGAAAACATGTGCATCTGCTTCTTGAACCAGCTTCACGTTGTACTGTTCGAAAAGTGGCACCCATTGAGTATATTCATCTTGATCATTGGATTTAACGCTATAGATTGGCCGGATTGGCAAATGATATTGTGGTAAATTCCACGTTGTAATATTACCATAGCTCTGTAATTGACCCTTCAACCAAACAGTTTCATTCGATATATTGGCAAATGAATTCAAATTATATATCCGCAAAAGTGAACCTCCAAACGGAATGGAATAATAATTATTCTGATAATCAATACCATCATTTGGCACATCGAATAAATTAGACAAATTTGTTACTCCGTATTCGTGATTACCTTCAGCAATGACGATTGGCGTTATGCGTCCATCGGTTGCAATTGAATAAGTCCAGTTATCAAACCAATCCTGATATTCACTATTCGTGCCGCTATCGGTAAAGTCACCATCAAAAATCACAGCATGTGGCCGTAGTTTTGCGACTAGTTTAAATCCGATAATGCGTGGATCGATACCTGCACGTGTGTCAGCTCCACATATCAAAGAAATTGGTTGTGAAGGATCAGTTGAAATTGTTTGAAATGAATAACGTTGACTGGTACCTTCATTGTCTTTTATTACAAAATAGTAAACGGTGTTGGCACTTAAACCACTAAGACGCACAAATGTATTTTTCATTCCTCCATCGGTATTTGTAGTTGCCGGTGTTGCCTGAAAGGGATATAAATTAGAGTTCGTTCCATTATCAACTTTCCCATAACACAATACGGGAGTGTTACCTGAATATTGATCCCAACCAATTGAAATTGTTGATGAAGGATCGGTCCGGTATGTAGCACGTATGCGACGTGTCGCAGCTTCCAATGTATTCAATAGAAGCAAGCTGATAATACTAAGTATATATGTTTTCATTGAAGTAATTATTTAAAATATGAATTCCAGTAAAATTGCTAACAAAAAAAAACAACATCCGATTGGATGTTGTTTTTTAATTATACAGATTTATTGATATTTATGCTTCGGTGTATCTTATAATTGTTTGTTCCCTATCTGGTCCGACAGATACTATTTTGATAGGAACTTCCAGTTCTTCTTCGAGGAAACTGATATAAGCGTTGAATTCTTCGGGAAATTCATCTTCGCTTTGCATTTTTGTCATGTCGACTTTCCAGCCTGGAAATTCAACATAAACCGGTTCGGCACCATCAGTCAAATCGTATGGGAATTGTTCGGTTTCATGTCCGTCAATTTTATAAGCAACGCAAGCTTTGATAGTTTCAAACCCATCAAGTACATCACTTTTCATCATAATTAATTGTGTTACACCATTAATCATTACTGCATATTTCAACGCCACCAGATCAATCCAACCGCAACGGCGGGGACGACCGGTCACAGAACCAAATTCAAATCCGATTTTACGCATGTTATCACCGGTTTCATCAAAAAGTTCTGTTGGAAATGGTCCGCTACCAATGCGTGTGCAATAGGCTTTGAAAATTCCATACACTTCACCAATATTTCCGGGAGAAACTCCCAATCCGGTACATGCTCCGGCACAAATAGTATTCGAAGATGTTACAAAGGGATAGGAGCCAAAATCAATATCGAGCATTGTTCCCTGAGCTCCTTCTGCCAACACTTTTTTGCCGGATTTGATTGCATCATTTACAAAATGTTCGCTGTCTATCAATTCAAAGCGTTTAATACATTCAATCCCTTCAAACCAGGCAGTTTCCAATTCTGCCAAATCATATTCAAAATTGTATTGTTTCAGAATTTCTTTGTGGCGTGCAACAGCAGCATTATATTTTTCTTCAAAATTATGAAGAATATCACCGACACGAACTCCGTTACGGCTGATTTTATCTGTGTAAGTTGGTCCGATTCCTTTACCGGTTGTACCGATTTTTCCACTTCCTTTGGCTGATTCATAAGCTGCATCGAGCAAACGATGTGTGGGGAGGATTAAATGTGCTTTTTTAGATATTTTCAATCGGTCGGTAAGCGGGTGACCGGAAATTTCAAGTGCATCAACTTCGGCTTTAAACAATGCTGGATCGAGTACAACTCCATTGCCAATTACATTTATTTTATCACCCTGAAATATTCCTGAAGGTATAGATCGCAACACAAACTTCTTTCCTTCAAACTCAAGTGTGTGACCTGCATTTGGCCCGCCCTGAAAACGGGTAACAAGCTGATAATTTGGAGTTAAAACGTCAACAATCTTACCTTTCCCTTCATCTCCCCACTGGAGACCCAACAAAACATCTACTTTCATTTAGTTATTATATAATTGAATAAAATTTTAAATTCTGACTAAGCATTTTTCAAAATTGCTTTGCATTTGTGGCATAAGCCATACATATAAAGCGAATAATGCGAAGAATAAAAATGTGCAAATTTGCGGCCCTGAATCGAATTCTTAAGTTGTTTGTCTGTAAATTCCTTCACTTTGCCACAATTGGTGCAAATCAGGTGATTATGCGTATTATTTCCAAATGCCTTTTCATATTGAGCCACCTGAGTTCCCAATTGATGTTTGATAATCAATTTACAAGCAAGTAAAACCTCAAGTGTGTTATAAATTGTAGCCAGACTTACCCGATAATCTTTTTGCATCATCCTGTGTAAAATATCTGCATTGAAATGGCCTTCATAAGAATAAATATGCTCCAGAATGGCATAACGTTCAGGCGTTTTGCGATGTTTGTGCTTCTTGAGATAATCTGTGAAAATCTCCTGGATTGATTCTAATGAAACTTCGTCCTTCATGGTTTTAGTTTAAGCCCAACAAAAGTACAACTTTTACCGTATTTTTTGCTATATAATTCCCAAAAATAATATTTCCTGTTTCACTTCAGTTGAAATAAATTGCTGTGAAACAGAAGTTGAAATGGAAAATTGATTTATACCTGCCAGAATGCTGGCAGCTATTTGTTTATCTTTCCGACACAAGCGACATAAACAAAATGCAATTGATTTATAAAGATGAAAATCGTCTGTCTGCGAGGATTCGAAGGCTTTTTGAATCAAAATATTCACTTCACCGGCATTCAATTTTTCATAAATGCGGGCTGCCAGAATAAATCCGGTAATCACTTTCCAATTATTTTCGGACAAAATCCATTTCGCAAAAAGCTGACTGGCAAAAGTAAGATTTCGAAACAAATTCATGCACGACAACTCAATAATTTCAATCTGATTGAAACTATCGGACCATTTTTCAGCTAACTCCATGGTAAATGAATCAATTGGTTCAAGCAATGTGGCCAGAATCATGGTTTCGCGAATTTGAAGGCTCCAAAGACGTTGTGCTAAATCATGATTTGATTCATAGGATGCAGCAATTTCTTTAAGTCGGGGAAATGAAACTCCGTAATTTTTTTTGTAGACAATTCCGCTTTGCGTCATTTGATCTGACACGATTCCGTTCATCGACAACCTGATTTTTTGCCTTATTTCGTTGATTTGGGCATCTAAAACCGGATTTGAAACATAATATTTCATTTTATTTTGCTCTTTATACGTTGTAAATTAACCCATTGCAAAAAATGCTTGGATTTAAAAATCAAAACTGTTGCACAAATTCAATAGCTGTATTATCTTTGCACTCGCAAAACATGGTGGTCGTAGCTCAGTTGGTTAGAGCGTCTGATTGTGGTTCAGAAGGTCGCGGGTTCGAGCCCCGTTCTCCACCCATACTAAAATGCACTTTAAAAGGAAGAACAAATCAGTTCTTCCTTTTTTGTTTAATAGCTGGTTCTGAATTCTTTCCAATAATATCCGTTGCCTGATACAAATCCACAAAATCATATCCGGCTTTCGACAGTTCAATTAATAATGAATAAAGTCGCGGATAAAATTTATCCTGACGTTGTTTGTCGCTTCCAAGGTGAAAAACCAAAATATTGCCGTTCAATCCCTGCTTTTTCTCCACCTGCAAAATCCGGTTGTAAATTTCATTGGTCGAAAAATAATTAAACCGCATTTCAGGAACTGAAATATCTGAATTTGCCAACGTACCGGGCGTAAAATTCACTACCTGAATTCCAACTTCTTTACACCAGGAACTAATGCTGTCGTTGTGCCATTCGTGTGCCGGCAAAAAGAATGGAGCATGATTTTTTGTAATTCCAAATTTCTCCATGGCTTTATAATTTGCCTTTAAATCCCTGATAAATTGCGCCTTGGTTATCAACACCGAATCATTTTTACGCAAGGTATTGTAAAGTAAATTCTTATCTGAATTTCCACCCAAATACTGTTTTTCCTGAAGTAATTCTTTAATAATCTTTTCATTTTTTGAATTCCGATAGAAATCACCTGTAAAAAAGAATGAAGCTTTTATGTTCAGATTCTTCAATGTTTTCTCAATGGTTTTATAACCGTCTGTAAATTCATTTCCGGAGAAAACCAATGAAATTTGTTTTTTGCTTGTATTGGTACGGATTATTGCACCGTTAGAATATTGATTTTCATCAGCTGTTTTGTCTGGAACACCTTCCAGTTGTTTTCCTGAAAGCAAATATGAAAGTGAAGCAGTTCCATCCAATGTTGGTTGGTTAGTTACAAAATCTACTTTATCATCGTGGTAGACCGCCCAATCGGATTGAAAACGTTCGTAATTATCGTTTTTTGAGATTGGACTTCCAGAAAGATTATCGCAAACACTTTTCTGAACCGGTCCGTTAACCAACGCACCTGAGAATATGTTTGTTGGAGTAACACCCATTTTAGGCAAACCTGCAATAAAACCTGTTCCCCACGGATTGCGGCCGAAAAACCAGTCAATCAAACCGTTTTCCATATCGATGTAAGTGGAATCATTGGTCAGTGAGCGATACAACCGGCACTGTGTAGCCAATGCCACCGCAAGGTTATTTGAGTTCATTACAAGCGGAATTCCAACATTGAACGGATTTTTTTCAGCATATAAACTCATACGGCGGATACCAGCGAGCAGATTCTCTTTAAATTCGGTCTGAAAACGCGGATTTTCAAGATTTGCCAACATATAATGACCGAGATTTATAAACGGATACCATTGATAATGAATAGTCGTATCCGAACACATCCATGGCGAAACCGGCTCCATTCTTCCAAATTGTGCCGCATCTTTTATGTAATTGCTGTCGTACGTAGTCCTGAAAAGCTCGTTGGCAGCCAGCTCCATATCATCAGTCCAGTTGTCTTCCTCAATAGAAATTGGAGATTTTGCCGGAATTCCCTGGCAAACACCCGGATATTTTTTCCCGAGTTTATACATTTCAATCGCTTTCGAAGTCAAACTATCTGCAAAAACAGGATAATATTTCACCAATACTTGCGAACCCAACGCAAAAGCGGAAGAATATTTACCGGCAATGGAAGCCAATCCGTTCGAATGATTTTTTGCTTTCTGCATTCCCTGAGGCTTTCCGGTTGCAAGATAAACAGTACGATAATTAGTTCCGCCTAGACTGTTGTCAATCTTATCATCATAGAGCAATTTATCTTTATCCATTTCGCCGTTATCACCCACCTGATGATACACGATTTCTTTGCCCGGAACCATTTTCAACAGCCAGTCAAGTCCCCATTTGGCTTCGTCAAGAATATCAGGAATACCGTTTGGCACATTGTTGCCCTCTGCATCATGCTTATCGGCAAATGATGCCGGGTTCAGCTGATAAGCAAAAAGCATTTGATAAACAGCCGATGCTGTAGTGGAACCAAACTGAACATTTTCCGGATTTTCCTGCCAACCGCCGGATAAATTAACCAGTTTTGAGAGTTCGTTTTGATTGTTTTTAAGTGCTTTTTTGGAAGATTTGGAAACCGGTTTGCGTTCTGGTTCAATTGGTTGAGATTCGTTGTTAACTTCATTTATTTCAGGCTGGCTATTCGTAGCTGATTTTCTTTCAAAACGCTGATGCCGGATATAACCCAGCACAAAATCCGCGCTTCCAAGGTATGTATTTTTATTGATGTAAATAGTTGGAGAATAAATGAGTCCGGCTTTAATGTAAAAAGCACCTTCAGTTTTAAAAGTTGTGAAATCCAGCGTGTAAGTGCTTTTAAACGATTGGAATTCGCCTTTGGAAGTAACTGTGTTGAAAACGCCAAGTTCCTCGTTCGTGAGGGCATCGTGAATAGTGAATCGGTTGATGTTTTGGGGAGATTCGCTCAGCAAAACGGCCTTCTTTTGAGCATTCGGTAGGTAGCCCAGCTGGTTAATGCGTATCCAGCCATCAATGCCGTAAGTGT
>CAIYTJ010000014.1 GCA_903929065.1 uncultured Bacteroidales bacterium
ACATAAAATAATCAATTAATTTACTATTTAAACACTATTTTATCTCTGTATTTCATGTGCTTTTAGTCATTATATACTTAAAGCGTGATGCGACCGTGATAAGACTGAACTATATTGATACATAGAGTAAAATAGGTTGATGTATAATTTGAAACAGGCATCATAAATTATGTACTTATTCTGCTTATCTTTGCAATATGTTACAGAATTTCATTGCTTCACGCATACAGGCTCAGTTACCGTTTGAACCAAACGAACAACAAGTACAATTGTTGGACGCGCTGGGTGTATTTCTGATGTCCACTGATTCGGAGAAAATCTTTTTGCTGAAAGGTTATGCCGGAACTGGAAAAACATCGGTGGTAAGTGCTTTGGTGCGTGCCTTGAATGAATTGCAACAAAAAACCATGCTCCTTGCTCCTACCGGCCGTGCGGCCAAAGTGATTGCCGGATATTCGGGTTTTCCCGCTTTTACCATTCATAAACGGATTTACCGGCAAAAATCGATGGCAGAGTTCCGGTTTCAACTGGCTGACAATCTGTACAATCATACATTGTTTATTGTTGATGAAGCTTCCATGATATCAAATACAGGAACCGACACAGCATTCGGTTCAGGGCGATTACTTGACGATTTAATACAATTTGTATATGGCGGTGAAGGCTGCAGCATGTTGTTACTGGGCGATACTGCCCAGTTGCCGCCGGTTATGCAGCCACATAGTCCGGCACTTGAACGAGACAAACTGCTGGGTTACGGGCTGAAAGTACATGAATTTACCCTGACACATGTGGTTCGGCAGGCATTGGAAAGCGGGATTCTTCATAATGCTACGCTCTTACGGCAGCAGCTGCTTGAAGAAAAAACGTCTGAATTTCCTCATTTTGAATTATCCGGTTTTACCGATATTTGTAAACTGGGTGGTGTGGAGCTTATTGATGAAATCCAGCGTTCGTACGAAGGCGCCGGTATGGAAGAAACCATTGTGGTGACCCGTTCGAATAAGCGGGCTAACATGTATAACAATGGCATTCGCGGAAGGGTGCTTATGAAAGAGGAAGAACTTGCGAACGGTGATTTACTGATGGTTACACGAAACAACTATTTTTGGAATAAACCGTATAAGGAAATTGATTTTATTGCGAATGGTGATATTCTGGAAGTTATGCGCGTCAGAAAGCATTATGAGGTTTATGGTTTTCGGTTTGTAGATTTGACACTTCGATCACTCGATTATGACTGGGAAATCGATGCCCGTGTATGGCTTGATGCCTTGCAGACTGAATCACCGGCTTCGATGAATGAACTGACCAACCGGTTATTTGAAGCAGTAGCCGAAGATTACCCCGAAATTACTAACAGACGGGCACTTGTCAAGAAAATTATGGAAAATGAATACTATAATGCTTTACAGGTAAAGTTTGCCTATGCAGTTACCTGTCATAAAGCTCAGGGCGGACAGTGGAAAAAAGTTTTTGTTGATCCCGGGCAACTAAATGAAGAACAAATGAATAGTGATTTTTATCGCTGGTTATATACTGCTCTTACCCGAGCCTCAGAAACAGTTTTTTTGATTAATTTTCCGGAAGCAACATTTCTTACGAATAAATAACACATAACTCTCTCATTACTTGATAAAAACAATATATCTTTGGCCAACCTGAAGAAATCAACAGAAAATAATTTTTCCAGGATTATTTTCATTAACCAGCTTGAAATAAAATGAGAATCAAACATGTAATTCCTTTACTTTTATTTTCTATTCTATTTTATTCGTGCGAAGCTGACATTGATCTTAAAAATATTTCCAACGAGGTTAGTTTACATCCTAATCTGATTATTCCAATTGGCGGTGCAAATCTGACGTTGGGACAAATTTTATCCAGATTTACAACAAATGGTAAGGTTCAGTATGGAACGAATAACGAAGTGGATTTTGTAAAATATGACACAACCATATTCAAATTCAGGAGTTTAAATTTCTTACAAAATCCTGTTGAACTCTCAAAAACACTTAATTTCGGAATCACTACAGAAACTCAAATACCTGCAAACAGTCAGTTACCGGAATTAAACAGTACTGGATACATAAACGTAGGACTATCAACCAGTTCTGATCAAATTGACAGTATTGTTGTGAATTCAGCAACATTAAGTATTCAACTTGATGCATCGTCTGATTTGCAAAATATTGACCCATCAAACACCAAAATTTCCATCATTTTTCCTAATGGTACAATGCGAAAATTAGATGGAAGTTCCGGCAATATACAAATGAACCCAAGTGCATTCGGAGTATCTACAGACTTGAAATTATCAAATTTTGTATTGAATTTACGGGGCAATCAGTTTAGCATTCCGATTCAATTAAAAATTGAGATAAATTCGGGTACTAAATCAATTACTTTAAAACCTGAATCCAACATTTCTTATAAACTTTCGTTGAAAAACATTAATTATAAAGTTGCTTACGGTTACTTTGCATTAA
>CAIYTJ010000015.1 GCA_903929065.1 uncultured Bacteroidales bacterium
ATGATTGCAGCGATGAAAAGAAGTTTCTTCATTGTTTAGAAATTATTCATGCAAAATAATACAATGATTGAAAAGAGGAAGAAAATTTGAAGAGGAGTGTTATTTATTATATAAATTCATGGCAACTGCAATTCCGCGTTGAGCAAAACATTCAATAGAATCAACAGATTTTGTAATGAGTTCAGGAATTTGTTTTTGTTCGTCACTATTAAATTTTTCAAGAACGAAATCAACTTGTCTCCCTTTAGGAAATTCAGCACCAATACCAAAACGTAGTCGAGCATAGTTTTGTGCAAGTAATAATTCGTTGATGCTTTTTAATCCGTTATGTCCGGCATCACTTCCTTTTTCTCTGATTCTGATTTTTCCAAAAGGAATGGCTAAATCATCAACCAAAATAAAAACATTTTCGATTTCAATTTTTAATTTTTCCATCCAATAACGTACAGCTTTTCCGCTCAAGTTCATGTAGGTTGAAGGCTTGATGATATGCATTTGTTTTCCCTTCATCGAAAAATTTGCATAGTCGGCATAGCGATCGGGAGCAAAGGAAGATTGATGTTTTTTTACCAATTCATCCGCAATATCAAATCCAATATTATGACGAGTATGTGCATACTCATCACCAATATTTCCCAAACCGACAATTAAAAATTTCATGTTGCAATTTGGAATTTTATCAGATAAAACAAAAGAGATTAATGATCAGCAACAGCAGCAATCTTTTCAGCTTTTTTGTAGCGTATTAAAAGTACAATAGGAATACCAACGAGAATGGAAAGCCCTACCATAAAAAATCCTTTATCATAACTGGCAATAGCTAGTTGTTTAAAAAGAATACCATCCATCATTTTATAGGCAAGAGATTCAGCATCTCCCTGAGAATATCCCATCGAAAGAAAATTTTGTGTGAAGGCAGAAATCCTTTCTGCACTTGCATTGCTAAATTCTGAAACGTATCCTAACATACTTCCTTTAATCAAGGCGTTTTGATGAGTGATGTACAAATTAATGAATGCAATACCTACAGCACCCCCAAGTTGACGAATCATATTTGCAAGTCCAACGGCCTGCGCTAAATCTTTTCCACGCAATCCTGCAACTGCCAAAGAAATAATAGGCGACATCATAAATCCCATTCCAATTCCTCTGAGCACAAATGGAAAATAAAAATTCTTTTCGCTTGAATCTGGAGAAGAGAATGACATCATGATCAGAAAAATAAATGTCATGAGAATCCCTGAAATGATAATTCCTTTTGGGTTCACACCTTTTGCCATTAATCTTGCAACTGTTGGCATTGCAATAGCCGAACACAAAGCACTTGGAATCATGAACACTCCCGTTTCGGTGGCAGTCCATCCTAAAGAAATTTGCGCAAACAATGGAAAAATAAATACAGTTCCAAATAACATCATTCCTAACATCAGGTTCATTAAACTTCCCATTGCGAGGTTGAAACTTTTGTATAATCTAATATTTACTGCTGGATGATCAGTGGTTAATTCTTGATAAATAAAAGCAATCAGACCAACAACAAATGTGATGGAGAAAAAGATAATCTCTCTACTTTCAAACCAATCGTCAGCTGTTCCTTCTTCTAAAACATATTGTAATGAACCGACTGAAACCACCAAGAAGATAATGCCCCACCAATCAATTTCTTTTGGTTTAACTGCACCAATCCTGTCTGTAACATATGTCCACGATAAAATTGCAGCGGTAATTCCAATCGGAATATTCACGAAAAATATCCAATGCCACGAAAAATTATCAGTGATATATCCGCCAAGCGTGGGACCAAAAGTTGGACCTAAAATAATTCCCATTCCAAAAATTGCACTGGCTGTTCCAATCTTCTCAGGAGGAAATGCTCCGATAATAATTGTTTGTGCTGTTGATAATAATCCTCCACCTCCTAATCCTTGAACAAAACGCCAAAATACCAATGTCCAAAGGTCGTGAGAAAGACCACACATCAAAGAAGCAAAGGTAAAAATCAGCACCGAAGCAGTGAAATAATTTTTCCTTCCAAACAAATCTGAAAGCATGCTAGTTAGTGGAATGATAATCACATTTGAGATAGCATAAGAAGTAGTAACCCATGCAATTTCAACTGTTGTTGCACCAATACTTCCACTAATTTCACGGAGTGAAACATTTACTATGGTAGCATCTATTAGTTCAAGAACCGCACATGAAATTGCCGTTAAGATCAATATCCATTTTTCAAATCCTGTAGGATATTGATTTTGAAGTTGAATTGTTCCTCCCAAAATTTCTTATTTTAACTTCACTTCAACAAATGCACTTAATCCAGGGAAAAGTTCATCTGCTTTATCTTTAGGATAATCGATAATTGCTATTCGAACTGGAATACGTTGGGTAACTTTTATAAAATTTCCAGTGGCATTATCAGGTGGCAATAAAGAAAATTTTGCTCCGGTTGCACCCACAAATGATTCAATCTTTCCTATAATTTTGATGTCGGGATAAGCATCCAATTTAACATCAACTTCTTGTCCAATCTTTAACGTTTTCATTTGAGTCTCTTTAAAATTTGCAAGCACCCAAAAACTTTCTTTATCAACTTCAGAACACAATGGCTGTCCTAAAGAAATGTATTGGCCATTTTCAACTGAACGTCTTGAAATAATACCTTCTCGTGGAGCTTCAACTTTCGCATATCCAAGTTGTGTTTTTGCCAAGGTAAGTTCTGTTTCTCGCTGTCTCACCAAAGCTTGTGCTAAAGTAATTTGAGCTTGTTGTGCATCCACTTGCGAATAGGCTCCACTTGATTGTGCTTGCGATGATTTATAATTATTTACGGCAACTTCATATTGTGCTTTAGCAACATCAACATCTGCTTTTGATGCATCGTAAGCCGAGCGAGTTGAAACATTTGCATTGTATAAATTACTGATACGCTTAAAATCTTCGATAAGTTTTAGCCATTTAATTTTTGCAGCTTCAACATTTTGCTCTGAAGCAAATGATGATTGTTCGACAGCAGTTGCATTCTTTTTTCCTGAACTTGCATTACTGCTTACCGATAATAAATTTGCCCTAGAGTTTTCGAGTGCCGCTTGAGCTTGAGCAACTTTAGTTCTTAATTCGGTATCGTCAATTTCAATTAATAGTTGTCCTTTTTTTACATGCTCATTGTCCTTAAAAAAGATGTTTTTAATATAACCACTTACGCTTGAACGGATAGGAATAATGCTTGCATCTATTTGAGCGTTGTCTGTTGATTCGTATGATGTATTGACTATCCA
>CAIYTJ010000016.1 GCA_903929065.1 uncultured Bacteroidales bacterium
ACTCACAGATAATAATTTTGCCAATATGGATTATTATTTAACCAGTACAAATAACGGTAACTTTGATACACCAACTGCTACAAGTTCATATTTAGTTTCATCACCATGGAAAGTAAATGCAAGCGCAGCTTTATTTTTTGAACAAAAAGCGTTAATAAGTGCTGAATATTCATCTGCGTTCAATTCAGGAACATTTTTTATGGATACAAACGGAAGCGCAAGTTCTTTTGCAGATGAAAATAGTGGAATAAAAACAATGCTAAACAACGTGCAGACGATAAAAATCGGTGCTGAGTACAAACTTTCAAGTAATTTATCATTACGAGCCGGCTTTGCAAACATGAGCGCAGGATCTAATCCAAAGTCAGATAAGTTATTAAGATATAATACAACCAGAACGGATGTTGAATACTTTTTAAATAACAATACAAAATTCTACACTGCTGGTATTGGATATAGGGAGTCAAACTGGTATATTGACTTTGCGTACGTGAACAAATTCCAAGATGAAACGTTTTTTCCATACAATTCAAACAAACTGCCAGTAAGAGTTGCTTCCGCTGATGTACAAACAACAAATAATAACTTTGTTTTTACAGTTGGATTAAAATTCTAAATCAATTTGATTTAATAAATTGTTTATATTTTTGCATTAAGGTCGGCTAATAACCGACCTTTTTATTTGCCATTTCACAACAAATTGGTGCTAAACAATTATTTGTTTTATGGCTCAAAATGTGTACCTTTGCACCCGCAAAAACAAATTAGCAAATCACCAATTTATCATGTCTTTACAATCAGAAATACAGCGCAGACGTACATTTGCCATAATTAGTCACCCAGATGCTGGTAAAACGACATTAACGGAAAAGCTATTGCTTTTTGGTGGTGCAATCCATGTGGCCGGAGCTGTAAAATCAAACAAAATTAAGAAAACAGCCACTTCCGACTGGATGGAAATTGAGAAGCAGCGCGGAATTTCTGTTGCCACTTCGGTAATGGGTTTTGAATACCGCGATTATAAAATCAATATACTTGATACACCTGGTCACCAGGATTTTGCTGAAGACACATACCGTACGCTCACGGCTGTTGACAGTGTAATTATTGTTGTGGATACTGCAAAAGGTGTTGAAGCACAAACGCGTAAATTGATGGAAGTTTGCCGAATGCGCAATACGCCGGTAATGATTTTTGTCAATAAAATGGATCGTGAAGGAAAAGATGCTTTTGATTTGCTTGACGAACTTGAATCGGAGCTTGGCATTGCCGTTCGCCCACTCAGTTGGCCAATCAATCAGGGTTTTTCATTTAAAGGCGTTTACAATATTTATAAGGAAAATCTTCAACTTTTCACTCCAAATAAACAATCAATCAGTGAATCTGTAGAATTGTCCGATATTGAAAATCCTGAACTTGATAAATTAGTTGGAGCAAAAGATGCTGAAAAATTGCGTGAAGATATGGAATTGATTAACGGCGTATACTCCAAATTCGACGTAAAAAAATATCTTGAAGGTCATTTGGCACCGGTATTTTTCGGTAGCGCATTAAATAATTTCGGCGTGAAGGAATTGCTGGACTGCTTTGTGGAAATTGCTCCTTCTCCCCGACCCATTAATAGTCAGGAACGTTCGGTTGATCCTTATGAAGAAGCTTTTTCGGGCTTTATCTTTAAAATCCATGCAAATATGGATCCAAATCACCGAAGCTGTATCGCTTTTGTGAAAATATGCTCAGGTAAATTTGAACGAAATGTTAACTACAAACACATTCGTCATGGTAAAATGATGCGTTTCTCCTCACCTACCGCTTTTATGGCGCAGAAGAAGGAAACGGTTGACGAGGCTTTTGCAGGCGATATTGTGGGTTTACCGGATACCGGAAACTTCAAAATAGGTGATACGCTGACGGGTGGTGAAGAATTGCATTTCAAAGGAATTCCGAGTTTTTCACCTGAAATGTTCAAATATATTGAAAATGCCGACCCGATGAAAACCAAGCAACTTGACAAAGGTGTAAATCAGTTGATGGACGAAGGTGTGGCGCAATTATTTGTAAACCAATATAATGGTCGTAAAATAATTGGTACAGTTGGTCAGCTTCAATTTGAAGTTATTCAGTACCGGTTATTACACGAATATAACGCACAATGTCGTTGGGAACCGATTTCATTATATAAAGCTTGTTGGATTGAAAGCGAAAATGCCATTGAACTGGATAATTTTAAAAAACGAAAAGCGCAATATATGGCCAAAGACAAAGAAGGTCGCGACGTATTTTTAGCTGATTCCGGTTACGTGCTTCAAATGGCGCAAAATGATTTTAAAAACATAAAATTCCATTTTACTTCGGAATTTTAATACCATAACCGATTTAAAATAGGCAGTTTGAGTATTCAGACTGCTTTTTTTATTTTATGAAAACTTTTCAAACAGATTTGCGTTTAATTTATAAACTTTAATACGATCATTATGGAAAATAATTGGATTGAATCACTCGAACCGCTTATGAAACTATATGGCGAAAAAAAACATCCACTTAACTATCAGAGCCGTTATCAATTGTTAGTGATGGTGATACTTTCCGCACAAGATTCTGATAAGCATATAAATGAAATTGCACCGGCTTTTTTCGATGCTTATCCTTCAATAAACATGTTGGCAAAAGCTTTTCCTGAAGATTTAAACCGATATATTGGCAATGTGAGAAATTTTGGAAATAAGTCAGTATGGCTTGTGAAACTAGCTCAAATTATTGGTGAAGATGATAAGATTCCAACAACATTGGAAGAATTGACAAAACTGCCGGGCGTAGGCAGAAAATCTGCCAATGTAATAATTCGTGAATCGGGTGGAAAAGCTCAGGGTGTAATTGTAGACTTGCATGTAGTTCGGGTGGCACCTCGAATTGGTTTTGCATCGGGAACCCAACCAGAAAAAATTGAGAAACAAATCATGGCAATCGTTCCGCCCAATCATTGGAACGAAATTGGAATGGCAATTTCATTCCTCGGCAGGGAAATATGCAGACCAACAAATCCAAAATGTCCGGAATGTGTAATGAAAACAGTATGTCACTATTACAATAAAATTTTATAAGAATGAAAGTTAGATTTTAGAAATCATAATCATATAATTTAAGGCAGTTTGAACATTCAAACTGCTTTTTTTATTGTCTGAAAACTTTTCAGAATATTTTGTGTTTACTTTATAAACTTTTGCTAATATTGCACTCACATTCTTAATTCAGTTTTACTTATGAATCTAAAAATACTCAAAGTCGCCGTTATTATTGTTTCAGCAATCGCAGTTATTATCATTATAGTTGCATTGGCAATTTCTCCAATTGCTAAGAATTATATCGAAAAACACAGCAAAGAAATGATTGGCCGTAAAGTAAAAGTTAAGGATTTGCATATTAATATTTTTACCGGCACCCTGGAAGTTGATTCAATCGCTTTGTATGAGGCAAATGACAAAGATGTTTTTGCATCGATTGATACTTTCTTTGTAAATCTGGAACTTACTAAATTACTTGGAAAAAATCTGGAAATCAGCGAATTAAAAGTAGTTCGACCTTATCTGGTTGTTTTACAGAATGGAAGTATTTTCAATTTTGACGATATGATGCCCAAAAAAGATACTACGAAAGCTGATACTTCCAAATCTTCATTTCCAAAATCGATTGTTATCCGGAATATTAATCTGCACGGTGGTAAACTCATTTACACCGACCAGCAATTAAAAAACACAATCAATATGAACGAACTAGCGGTTTCAATTCCTGAAATTAGCTTTGGAAAAGGCGATACAAAAGGCGGCGTTCATCTGAAAGTTGGTGATAAAGCGACCATTGACAGTAAGTTGGAAATGAACATGAAAACAAAGGAATACAAACTCAATTTGCTGGTGAAAAACTTGGCTATCAACATGGTAAAGCCGTATATGCAGGAATATTTTAATATTCGTGATTTTGAAGGTTTGGCCGGCGGCGATTTACTGATTGCCGGAAAATCGGATCACATAATGGATTTCAACGTGAGCGGAATTGCCGATCTGAAGAATTTTAATATGACAAACAGCGAAGGCGAACCGCTTCTTGCCGCTGAATCGGCTTCAATGAAAATAAATAATATCAACAAAACCAGTTCTAATTATCTGTTTGATTACATTCATGCTTCGAATGCTAAACTGGATTATGTAATGCATCCCGATCCGAAACCAAACAATTTTATAGCCATTTTTAAGCCTGACAATCCTTCGGACACGGCGAAAAGTGCTCCTATGTCTTTTAAAGTAAAAGATTTGCGTGTGGAAAATTCTGAGTTGGATTTTACTGATAAAACCATGAATCCGGCTTTTGTTTTGCCAATAAAAAAGGTGAATTTCCAAACCTCAAACTTTGATTTAAACGGCATGAATGATTATAAAATGACCGGTGCATTTCCAGGCAGTGGAATAATTCATTTTAACTGGAAAGGCAACCGAAATGACTTTTCAAACCAGCAAATCAATATAAATCTGCAAAATTTCGGATTGAAATTGGTAAGTCCGTAC
>CAIYTJ010000017.1 GCA_903929065.1 uncultured Bacteroidales bacterium
CATTCTATTTAAAAAGCAGCAACAAAAGTAATGATATTCTTTCAATGATAATAAAAAGCACTTTATACCTGCACTATATTTAACTTATTATTGCAAAAATACTGACATTGTTGCAAATGCCTGTCATTCTTCTATAAATAGCTTAAAATGCATTTATTCAGGATATCCATTTAGTGCTAAGTTTTCCTTTTCGGTCATTTCCAATCTCAATTCCGGAGTTTGGTCGTCCTGTCCGCAAAGATGAAGTATACCGTGAATCAGAATTCTTTTCAGTTCATTTTCAATACTGACTTTGAATTCAGTAGCATTACTTCTCACTGTATCAACACTTATGAAAATATCGCCGGAAATCAAGTTGCCTTCACTATAATCAAACGTAATAATATCGGTATAATAGTCGTGACTGAGATACTGCTTGTTAATATCCAGTATCTTTTCATCTCCACAAAAAATATAAGTGATTTCCCCTAATTTGCGATTGTAACCGGCTGCAGTTTCTTTAATCCAACGATTGACTTTAGATTTTTCGATTACTGGCATTTTTACTCCTTCAGCAATATATTGAATCATTGTTTTTTGTTTTTGGTCGAAAATTATTAATGGAAGAATAAATATCCCAGCAATATGGCTGCCACAATGCCTGCAAAATCGGCTAATAACCCGCAGGCAAGCGCATAACGGGTATTTTTTATATTGACAGAACCAAAATAAACAGCAATAATGAAAAATGTAGTATCAGCTGAACCCTGAATAATACACGATAATCGTCCAACAAATGAATCGGCACCATGTACTTTCATAGCATCCAACATCATTCCACGAGCACCGCTCCCGCTCAATGGTTTCATAAATGCTGTTGGCAAAGCATCAACAAAGTCTGTATTTATTCCGGTCAACGCAACCAGATATCTTATGCCGTTAATCAGATAATCCATTGCGCCCGATGTTCTGAACATGGCGATAGCAACCAGAATAGCGATAAGATACGGCACAATTTTAATTGCCACCTGAAAGCCTTCTTTAGCGCCATCAATAAATGCATCATAAACATTGATTTTACGACGTATGGACATACCGATAAACAATACAATTATGCTGAACAAGATAAAATAAGCTGCAAAATTGGAATATTTTGCAATATCTTCTTTGGGCAATTTGCTCAGACCATAAATCAAACCGCCAATCAGGGTTATCATTCCGCCAAGAGTTAGTAAAATTGTCCGTTGAAACAGATTTATTTTTTGAATGATTGAAACTGTTATAAGACCGGTTAGTGCTGCACAAAAAGTAGCAATTAGAATCGGCAGAAATACATCAGCAGGATTCACAGCTCCCAATTGCTGGCGGTATGTAAGAATACTGATGGGTACCAGCATCAATCCGGCTGTATTCAACACCAAAAACATAATCATGGGGTTTGAAGCCTTTTCCTTGTCCGGATTAATTTCCTGGAGTTCCTTCATCGCTTTAAGTCCAAGTGGAGTTGCAGCATTATCCAAACCAAGCATGTTGGCAGAAAGATTCATTAATATACTACCTGTGGCCGGATGACCTTTTGGGATGTCGGGGAATATTTTTGAGAAAAACGGTGCAACAATACGCGACAATTTGTTGATGGCACCTCCATTTTCGCCAATTTTCATTATTCCAAGCCACATTGAAAGCATTCCGGTAAGACCAATTGATATTGTGAATCCATCTTTTGCTGATTCGAAAGCTGCCTTCATAATAACCATAAAAATATTTGTATTCCCTGTAAAAATACACTGAATGCAGGCTACCACGAAAGCAATAAGTATAAAACCAATCCAAATGTAGTTTAGAATCATATCTTCTTGTTTATATTTTAGTTTAAAACTCTGTCAGAATACAAAAGTACAATTTTTTTAGCTTTGTCCAATAAGTTAATTCATTGATTTTATTGAATATTATTCCACCATTATTATAAAATGAAGTTTTTAAACAAATCACTCTGATATTTTTTCCGGTAATTTATTTCAAAAAGCTATTTTTAATGATTGATATTTTATAAATTTGCACTTCTTAAAATCTCAAATTTAATACAACCTATGACAATCCGCCAACTATCCGTTTTCCTCGAAAACAAAACCGGCCATTTGAATGAAATTCTTGCCGTATTAGCCAAAAACAACATTAATATTGTAGCACTAACCGTTGCCGATTCGAGCGATTACGGCATTCTTCGCGCTATTGTTTCTGATCCGGAAAAAGCATTAGAAGCTCTACGTGCCGAACATTACACAGTGCGTGTTCACGATATTCTGTCACTAGAAATGGCTGCTGCACCGGGTTCAATGTCTCACATTCTCGATTTATTTACGGCTGCGGATATTTGTATCGAATATGTTTATGCTTTTAGTTTCGGAAGCAAATCCATTTTGATGATTCGTACCGATAATCTTGATAAGTCAATCGAAGTGATGAAAGCAAATGAATTAAAATCTATTACCGAAGAAGAAATAAAATGATCTGGAATAAAGAAATGGAATGTATGAGCCGCAATGAAATGCGGGATTTGCAAAGCGAAAGACTGAAGCAACTGGTAAATCACGTATACACCAATGTGGCATTTTACCGCCAACGAATAGACGAAATGGGCATAAAACCATCGGATATACACTCGATTGATGATATAGTAAAATTACCATTCACTTATAAAACGGACTTGCGCGACCATTATCCTTTTGGTTTATTTGCCGTACCAATGAAGGAAATCGTGCGGGTTCATGCTTCAAGCGGTACAACCGGCAAACCAACAACGGTTGGCTATACTAAAAAAGATATTGAAAACTGGCGGGAAGTGTTGGCACGCTGTCTGTCGATGTGCGGAATTTCATCTGACGATATTATGCAGGTTTCATATGGTTACGGATTATTCACCGGTGGATTGGGCGTTCATTATGGTGCTGAAACTATTGGTTGCTCGGTTATTCCGATTTCGGGAGGAAATACACGCCGGCAGTTGCAATTAATGTCCGACTTTGGTTCAACGGTATTGGCTTGCACACCATCGTATGCGCTCCATCTGGCTGATGCGTTAGCCGAAAATGGCTATTCATTAGCCGATATGAAATTAAAAACCGGAGTTTTTGGAGCCGAACCCTGGACAGAAAATATGCGGTTGGAACTGGAAAAGAAATGGGGAATCAAAGCATTTGACATTTACGGCCTCAGCGAAATAATGGGACCGGGAGTGGCAAATGATTGTCCCGCACATGCAGGCTTACATGTTCACGAAGATCATTTCTTTCCGGAAATCGTTCATCCCGACACCAAAATGCCGGTGGCAGATGGCGAAGAAGGAGAACTCGTATTTACAACACTCACCAAAGAAGGAATTCCATTGTTGCGCTATAATACGCGGGATTTATCCACCTTGAACCGTTCAACTTGCGAATGCGGCCGAACAACCGTGCGCATGAAGAAGATTACCGGTCGAAGCGACGATATGCTCATTATTCGCGGCGTGAATCTGTTCCCATCGCAAATTGAACATGTATTGCTGGAAATGGGCGAAACCAGTGCCCATTACATGCTGTACGTGGATAAAGTAAATAATCTGGATACGCTGGAATTGCAGGTGGAGCTGGACGAAGCCAATATGGTGGATACTATTAAGGATTTGCAAAACCTTGCACGCAAAATTGAACATGCACTCAACAGCGCCGTTGGGTTGAGCGTAAAAGTAACGCTTGTAGAACCAAAAACCATTGCACGCAGCGAAGGAAAAGCGGTAAGAGTAGTGGATAAACGTAAAAAATGATAATTGCTTCGGCGATATGATTTGAAAATTCATGTAATTCGTTCTAATTCGTGTAATTCGTAAGATTTTAATTCGTAACAAATGATACCAAAAGAAATTGTCGACCGGTTATTTGCAAAGTTTGGTGTGCCTGACATCACACATTTGTCTATCCGTGAAGTAGGAAAACTTGTTTCGCAGATTGAGCAGCAAAGCAATGTTGAATTTATTCATATGGAAATGGGAGTTCCCGGGCTGCCTGCTTCCTCCATAGCCATTGAGGCTGAAAAAGAAGCGCTGGATAAAGGAGTTGCCACACAATATCCGCACATTGAAGGTATTCCGTTTGCCAAAAATGAAATAGCACGGTTTGCGAAAAACTTTATGAACCTGGATGTAGTGCCAACTTGTTGCGTACCAACAGTCGGTGCCATGCAGGGAAGTTTCGCTGTTTTGCTGGCAGCTGCACGGACAAATCCCGAAAAACCCTACACCCTTTTTATCGATCCCGGTTTTCCGGTCAATAAATCACAACTGCAATTAATCGGCGTTCCGTTTAAATCGTTCGATATCCTGAATTTCCGGGGCGAAAAGCTTCGAGATAAGCTGGAATCATTTCTTTCGGAAGGAAATATCTGCACCATTTGTTATTCTTCGCCCAATAATCCGGCGTGGATTTGTTTTTCGGAAAAGGAATTACAAATAATCGGCGAACTGGCCACCAAATATGATGTGATTGTGGTGGAAGATCTGGCTTATTTTGGAATGGATTTTCGCCAGCATTACGGACAGCCGGGCGTTCCGCCTTTTCAACCCACTGTTTCGCATTATACCGACAACTACATTTTATTGTTTTCGGCGTCCAAGATTTTCAGTTATGCAGGACAGCGTATTGGCATGATGATTATTTCCGAAAAGCTGAACACACGCCGTTATCCGAATCTTAAAAATTATTTCACCAGCGATATTCTTGGCTATTTTATTTCGTACGGTGTGCTTTATGCCACCACGGCCGGCACTTCACACACGGCACAATATGCGCTGGCTGCCATGCTGAAAGCGGCGAATGATGGAATCATTGACTTTGTAGCCGAACTTCATCCCTACGGTGAGAAAGCCAAACTCATGAAAGCGCTGTTCCTGAAATACGGCTTTTATATCGTGTACAACGACGAAGAAAGCGAGCTGGCCGATGGTTTTTATTTCACTATTGCTTATCCGGGACTGACCAGCGCCGAATTGATGAAAGAATTTCTGTATTACGGCATCAGTGCCATTTCACTGGTTATCACCGGCAGCGAAAACCCGAACGGACTCCGCGCCTGTGTGTCGTTTGTACGAATGGATCAAATGGCGGTGTTGGAAGAGCGGTTGAGGGAGTTTAAATTAGTTCATTAACGGATATGTCCACCATCAAAATACAACTTACGGGCGTTGCCACCGAACTGACGCTTGGCAGCTATATGCCGAAAGACGCTACTATTTTCAATAACTGGGAAGATTTTTATCATTACAACGATTTGATTCACGAATCGCAATTGCTGTCGGAGTATATTTCCGAGATTCAGATTAACAGCGACGAGGAAGTGATTTTCACCGGAACAATCCCCGCCACGCAGCTCAAACCACAAAAGAGTTATTCGCCTGTATTTACAAACGGGGCGTTGTATCTGCGCACTGAATGTGCAGAGAACGCGGTTTACGAATGTGAGCTGGAGGTCGATGACTTTGATAAAATGAAACTGACTTTCGAAACGCAGGATTACGATATGCTTTTCAAAGTAGGAAATTCATTTTTGTCGAAAGTAAGATATGATGGGCTGGAATTGAACCTGGAATGGATCAGCGCAAAACCGGTAGGGAATATCTGCGTACTTTGCTGGTTCGAAAACGGATATCTGATGCCGGTGTATGATGCGGTAAAGAAGTTGACAGCTAACATTTAACGCGGGTAAAGAGATTCATTTAATAGATATCATCTATACTCTTATTAATTATTCCGTTAAACTTTTCATTCTACTCTTTGTTTAGATTGTATAATTAATTAAACAAATAAGTATGAAAAAATATAGCCTGCTCTTATCAATCATTCTACTTTCGTTACCTGCTTTTGCCCAAAAGGGCATTATCAAAGGAAAAATAGTCGATGCAAAAACCAACCAACCGCTTGAATTTGCATCGATTTTAATACAGGGAACGGCCATTGGTTCAACATCCGACCTCGATGGAAATTACATTTTTACGGGCATTGAACCCGGGTTCAAGCATTTGGTGGTTACTTCTGTCGGATACGAAACTACTGTTTCGGCTGAGTTTCAGGTTCAGGGAAATCAGACTACGTTTATTGATGTTGCTGTAAAGGAATCGGCTGTGCAGCTAAAGGAAGTAACGGTTCGTCAGAATTTTTCGACCAAGAAAATTGAAAGCCCCATATCAGTGTTGACCATCGGCGTTCAGGAAATTGAAAAAACGGCCGGTGCCAACCGCGATGTTTCCAAAGTGATTCAAACCCTGCCTGGTGTTGGCGTGACCGATCCAAACCGCAACGACCTGATTGTGCGAGGCGGCGGACCTTCTGAAAATGTATTTTACCTCGATGGTATTGAAATACCTGTAATTAATCACTTTGCCACGCAAGGTTCGTCGGGCGGAACGGTGGGCGTTATTAATCCCGATTTTGTACGCGATATTAGCTTCTACACAGGCGCTTTTCCTGCCAATAAAGGAAATGCATTGAGTTCGGTAATGGATATTAAAGAAAAAGATGGAAGCAAAGACCGTTTACATACCAAACTTTCGGTGGGTGCTTCGGATGCTGCGTTGACGCTGGATGGTCCGATTGGAAAAAACACCACTTTTATCGTTTCGGCCCGTCAATCGTATCTTCAATTCCTGTTTCAGGCTATCGGGCTGCCGTTTTTGCCTACTTACAACGACTTTCAGGTGAAAGTAAAAACGCAGATTGATAAAAAGAACGAAATTACTTTTTTGGGAATTGGAGCAATTGATAATGATGCACTGAATCTGGGAATTAAAAATCCAACCGAAAGTCAGGCTTATTTATTGGCTTATCTTCCCACTTATGTGCAATGGAATTACACCGTTGGGGCAGTTTACAAGCATTTTGCCGATACGCATTACGACACGTGGGTGCTGAGCCGCAATATGCTTCGCAATACGAATTATAAATACCTGAATAATGACGAAACGCTGGGTAAAACGTCCGATTATAAATCCGATGAAGCTGAAAATAAAATCCGTTTCGAGCGGAATTATCCCGATTTGCCTGTGAAACTATCGTTTGGGGGCGGTTTTAAATACGTGCATTACACCAATTACACCAACCGTCAGATTTATTTCAATAACTCAGTGAGCAATCTGGTTTACAACACCTCGCTTGGATTATTCGGTTATCAGGCATTCATTCAGGCTTCGAAAGAAGTATTGGACGACCGGCTGAAATTGTCACTCGGAATAAATACGGCAGGATTGGATTATAACCAAAACATGATTAATCCATTAAACCAGCTTTCACCTCGTTTTTCGGCTTCGTATGCGCTTTCCGATAAAGTTGATTTGAATGCCAATGTTGCACGTTATGCGCAGCAACCAGCTTACACCACGCTGGGTTACCGCAATGCTGCCGGTTTATTGGTAAATGAAAACGAAAACCTGAAATATGTAACATCCAATCAGGCTATTGCCGGATTCGAGTTCCGCCCCATGAATAATATGCGGCTAAGTGTGGAAGGATTTTATAAATCGTACGATAATTATCCGCTTTCGGTGGCCGATGGGTTGAGCATTGCCAGTAAAGGCACGAATTTTGGCCAGGTTGGTGACGAACAAATCGTTTCTACCGGAAAAGGGCGCGCTTACGGTGTTGAATTTCTTTACCGTATCATGGAAATGGGCAAACTGAATTTGACGGCCACTTATACCTATTTCCGCAGTGAATTCACCAATTCAGCCGGCATTTATCTGCCTTCATCGTGGGATACGCGTAATCTGTTCAACCTGATTGCCAGTTATAAGTTTAAACACGATTGGAATGTGGCGGTTCGCTGGCGGTTTGTTGGCGGAGCACCTTACACACCAATTGATCCTAATTCTGCTTTAAAATCCGTTTGGGATATAACCAACCAACCGGTGTTGGACTATTCGAAGTTCAATTCGCTTCAACTACCAAACACGCATCAACTGGATATGCGTATTGACAAGGAATTTTATTTCAAAAAATGGGTATTGAACCTGTACACAGATATTCAGAATGTCTATAATTTCAAAACGCAGGGTGCACCGATTTATACCAATATCAGCACGACTCCTACGTTGGATGCACAGGGAAATAAAGTTTACTTACCGGTTACTGATCCTGCAAATCCTTCAAAATATGTATTGCGAACTATTGGTAATTTTGCAGGAACAATTTTACCGACCATTGGTTTAATCATTAAAATATAAATTAATTTATAGTTGTTACAATATGAAAGCACAAGTTATATTAATTGCAGCA
>CAIYTJ010000018.1 GCA_903929065.1 uncultured Bacteroidales bacterium
GCACCAAATTTTTGAATCACTAAATTTTGAGTGTAATCCTGAAATGCTTTTGCAATTCGGCTAACCATTGCCACGCCCATTCCGGCAAGGATAAGCAGCATTACACCGTAAACAAAATCGCTTTCCAAATAGGCATCAGGCTTTGTTGCAAAGCGATCAAATAATTTTCCAAAAATATAGGGATCCATCATCGAAAACGATTGATTGATGGTTGCCAACAAAAAAGTTAATGCTATAAGTGGCTTGTAACGACTTAGGTATTGTAAAAATATTTTCATGCTTTATATCAAACACAAAAGAAGTGAAATAGTTTGTTTTTATTGGTTAATGATTTTTTAACAAAAAAGCCGTTCATTGCTGAACGACTTTTTAGGGTTATCAGTTCACAGATAACAGTTCACTGTGATGAAGCTACTGTGAACCGTGAACCGAAAACTATAAACTACCCTGCAAAAGTGATGGAAGCAATATCACTTGGCACACCAATTTCCATATCATCAAGCACCCCTATAATCATGTATTCGCGGTTTTCGGGAACAGCAGGATTAGCAAGTGGACGATTATCGGTGTATGGACTATGGGTATCTAAAGCCATAAATGTCCAGTCTGTAGTTCCTTTCAATCGGGTGTACACATTCACTCCATCCACACCATTTTTGATAAATTTAAGGGTAACTACACCATTTCCAGTGCTCACAGTCATGGTAGGTTTGAAATTTACGGTATCCACTCCTGAATTTGAAGAACCGATAATGCGAAGTGCCGCACCAATACCGGCAGTGTATCCGGGCAGAGCTTTAATATAATTGGCATTAGCTCTTTTTTGCTTCGAGGAAGTAACAATTTGCGTTGCTTTAGCATCCGTTTTTATTTGAAACACGTTTTTAGCGAGTAAAGCTTTGTTTATAGCATTTGTTTCATCATCGCACGGAGTGCAAAAATCTGTTACTTGTTGAGGAGTTAAGCCCAGAGGTTGGGCTGCTAGTACAATTTGTGTCTTATAGTTTGAATTCCAATCTAAGCGGTCGGAATCACTACTTTTTATAAAATCATTTGTCATTTTATTTTATATTTAAAAGTGAATGAGCAATAAAAAAAATTAGCGTTTATATAGGCTTAAAGGGTGTTTTAACTCCCGATGTCATCAAATTTTAATTGTGTTAAATTGCATTCAGTGGCTACCCTCAGTGGTATCAGTGGACACCCTCAGTAGTATCAGTGAATACCCTCAGTGGTATCAGTGGACACCCTCAGTGGTATCAGTGGCTACCCTCGATGGTATCAGTGGCTACCCTCGATGGTATCAGTGGACACCCTCAATGGTATCAGTGGATACCCTCAATGGTATCAGTGGGTACCCTCAGTGGTATCAGTGGCTACCCTCGATGGTATCAGTGGACACCCTCAATGGTATCAGTGGCTACCCTCGATGGTATCAGTGGACACCCTCAATGGTATCAGTGGACACCCTCGGTGCACTATAACAAAGCTCTTTTGCATATTCACACAAGTTAATTGACAACATCGGGCAGCAGATTACGAATCATCATACCATGCAAAACCTCCTATAAAAAAGCGTTTGATTATATAAACTGAAAGGGGAAATGAGTTGCAACTACCTGAAACCTGCTGCCAGATTTGGCAAGCATAATTATAAGAATAATAGATTATATATAGTAAGTAATGTTTCATAACGCTTATGCAATTCAACTACTTATTAGGAAGAATAAATATGATTTTTATCAGGAAATGATTTTTAGGGCTTGGCTGTTAGCATTTAATGTTTTTGCTTTTAACAAAAACATCTGGGGCTTTACATGGTTATGTCGTTAAAAGTTTTACCACGTAGTGGTAATCTGTTTGTAGAAAAACGAGAATAAAAAAACAACGGCTCCATAGGTGCCGTCTGTAGAATTACAGATCGCTCCTGACGGAGCTAAATTATTATTTGTACCTTATGCTACAAACAGTGCGACCCCGATGGGGTCGAATATTTATAGCTATACATTTTTTTACAAATAGGCAACTCCAACGGAGTTGAACTAAAAGCTGTGAGTTTTTATGCAGTATTCAATTGCCTTCTATAAAATGGCTAATTACTATTTAACCAATCAACCAAATTATTCTTCAAACTACTTGATTTTGTAGGGGGGGGGGAGAATTTACGCTATAACTATCTAAGTTACATAAATGATAGGTGGAACAAAAACGTTTAAGTTCATTGGAATTACTTAAGCCAAATTTTTTTAATACTATTTCGCGGTAGGTATTTACCGTGTTGGTTTCTATGTGCATGGCAGCAGCAATTTCATGCTGAGATTTATGGTTGACAAAATGCAATAAATACTCTTGTTCGCGCTCCGATAAAGTTTGGAGTTTTTTATTTACAAAAACATTTTCTTCAGTGGCTTCATAATAGGCTTTATTTAACGATTCGCTTATAAATGGTTTATTGTGTATAATCGAATTATAGATATGCTGAATTGTTATATCGTCTAATTCCTCCTTGCTTGAAATACATTTTACACCACTTTGTTTTAAATGCCACAATAAATAGTTGGCATAGCGAGAATAAATATTGTCAATCCAATGTATTTCGCTCACAAAAACAAAATGATGATGCTTCATACCACGGTGCACAATTGTTTTAAAAAGTTCGATGCCATCCATCATTTCTAAATCAATATTGGCAATAATAATAGTGGGTGGTGCAGCTGTTAAGTTTTTTAAGGCTTCGCGCCCCGATTTTGTTTCAGTAACACAGGCATCAGGTTGATAGTTTTTAATAAAATCAGCTAGCCCTTTGCGGTAAAAATTGCAACGGTCGGCAATAAGCCAGTTAGTAATATTCATAGTTTGTTTGTGTATTATTTCATTCGGCTAAGGTAAATAGAGATTTTTAATTTAGCACATGGTCAATTCGACCATATTAATATCCTCAAATTGACCATGCCAATATGGTCGAATTGACCATGCCTAATGTTTAACTTATAGCTAACCTTTGACGCTCACTAATAAACCACAAACATTCAACTAAAAACTACGCTGGCAATGCGCTTACCGATTGAAGCCCCAAAGCCCTCTGACTATTTAAAATAGTTACCGCATTTCAATAAAAATCTCACAATTAATTAAATCAATATGAAAAAAATAAAAATTTTAACAATGTTAGTGCTTGTATTATTTGCAAGCAATTTAGTAAAGGCGCAGGTTACAGGTCTTGGAACAGCCACTTCTGCAACTCCTCCAGCACTTATAGATCATATTTATAATACAGATGATACTCGATTTCCAGTAAATAATATTAGTCCCGGAGGTTTAGGTACATACAATATTACAGTGGATAATGTTGTTCATTCGCCAAGTACTGCATTTCTGACCGACTTGAATCTTGGAGATCAGGTGTTGGTAATACAAATGTGGGGAGCAACAGTGGGTAGACATTATAACGCAAGAGTGAATAGCGTGAATACAACTACCAAGATAATAAATGTTACGCCTATAGAC
>CAIYTJ010000019.1 GCA_903929065.1 uncultured Bacteroidales bacterium
ATTATGAATAAACAAAAAATTGAAGCACTTATTTTATCAGTTTATGACATTTATGAAGGTCAAGAAGAATTAAATACTATTTGGGAAATATTCTGCGATACTTATAATCATTAAAAAAATTGAACAGACATTAGTAAATAGTTTTTATGACTTGACAACTTGAATTGATAATCAAGACTTTACCATTTGTAAGTTGAACTTGAATACTTTTTTTTTCTTCATCATACCAATCAACTCTTTGAGCATCAGATTTATTGTAATAGGTTTTAATACGTTGTCCAGAAATATTCATCAGTTCAACGGTGCCGTTTTTAATTCTCAAAATATCTTTTTTCATAACTAAACTTATTTTTCAATGGTGTCAAATTCTTGTCTGATATTACTGACTTTGTTTATGGTTGAAAATGAGCATTTTACGATTTTTGAAATCTCGCTATATTTGTATCCTTTATCTAAATAACTCAATATCTTTTGATTGCGAGTTTTAGTAAAAAAAGTTTCTTTGGTTTCTTGCGTTCCTACTTTTCGTCCTCTGTAAAGACCTTGATGTTTAGCAATTTCAATGCCTTCTTTCTGCCGTTGAAGTATCATTTGTCTTTCAAAATTTGCCATTATTGATAAAATGCTGATTATCATTTGTGAGACTTCGTCCTGTGAGCCATCACTCTTAAAATTGGTAATGTTGGGATTTCTACACACTACTTTTATTCCCATTTCAGTAAGTTGTTGCCAAACTTTCAGAACATCAATAGTGTTTCTGCCTAATCTGTCTATTGAGTGTATTTCAAGATGAGTAAGTTTTTTCTGCTCAATCAGTTCTTGTACCTGTGAACCTTTTGGTCTAGCGAAAAACTCAATAGAACCAGAACATTTGTCAGAGAATACGAAATCAAATCCGTTGAGGTCTTGAAGCTGACGAATGTCATTCTGGTCCTGTGTGCTAATTCTTGAATAATAGACTTTCATTTTGATACTATTTATAAGTGATTACTTGACTATGCTAATATAGTATTAAAAACGACAATAACCTAATGTTTTCGCACTTTTTTTTTAATTATTTTGATACTCGTTAGAGTGTAGTCTTAAATAGTATTTAACTCAATTCAATTTCATACATTTGTCAAATGAGCAAAAATACAAATGAACAATTAGAATTGTTTGAATTTGATTCAATTGAAACAATTGATAAGATTAAGGTAGATAAATCAGAGTGGGGAACATTTAAAGATAGTTTGCGAGCTCCTGTTCATAGTTGGTTCACGTATCCAGCTGGATTTTCTTTTAAGGCAGTTGAACATACGATAGAAGAATCTGGATTGAAAGTGGGAATAGATACAATCTATGACCCATTTATGGGAAGTGGAACAACAAATATTGTGGCTCGTGTTAAAGGCATCAATTCAATTGGAGTTGAGGCTCATCCATTTGTTTTTCCTATAACTCAATCAAAGTTCTATTGGGAAATTGACTACAATGAGGTAAAAATCATTTTAGATTTAATAGAACAAAAATTAAAAGAGACTACACGTCCTGAAAAATTATTAGAATTTTTGAATCAAGCATTTCCAGAATTGATATTAAAATGTTTTTTACCAGAAACATTGTTTGATTTACTTATCATACGAAATACAATCAATGAAATTGATTTTCGTGAAGATTTGAAAAACTTTTTTAGAACTGGTTTAATCTGTGTTTTAAGAGATGTTTCAATTGCTGCTACAGGCTGGCCGTATATTGCTCCAAATAAAGTAAAAATAACCAGTAAGTCTAAAAATGGATTTGACACTTATAAAAAAAGAATCATAAAAATGACTGGTGATATTGTTTCTATTAAAAATAGTTCTTATCGTGGAGAAACAACTCATCAATTATTTTTTGGTGATTCAAGAGACACAAGCGAATTCATTGCTAATGAAAGCGCAGACCATATTTTCACATCACCACCATATTTGAACAATTTTGATTATGCGGACCGAACAAGATTAGAAATGTATTTTATGGGTATTGCGAATAACTGGACTGACATATCAAATCAAGTAAGAAAAAAGCTGATGACCAGTGCTACAACTCAAATAAGTAGAAATGATGAGAAATATACTTTTGACGAAGATTTTAAGAACGAATGTAGTGAAGTCTATGAATTTTTGAATGATGCTGTGAATAAGCTTAAGGAATTAAGACTTACCAAAGGAGGTAAAAAGAGCTACGACTTAATGACTATTGGTTATTTTAATGATATGTATAAAATAATTAAAGACAATTTCAGAATCTTAAAGCCAAATTCCAAAGCATTGTATATTCTTGGAGATTCCGCTCCATATGGCGTTCATATACCAACCGATGTTTTAATTGGTAAAATTGGAGTTGCTATTGGTTTTAAAGATTTCAAATTACAGATTTTACGAGAGCGTGGTGGTAAGTGGAAAAATAACCCTCAACGACATAGTGTAATGCTTCAAGAATCAGTTGTAATATTACAAAAATAGATATGGAAGATATTCAAATGAATTCTGGCAGTATAATGAACCCTGGCAGTGCTTTGGGTGAGGCTATTGGTGCGCATATGGAAATGGCGTTAAACAAGTATTTAATTGACATCGTCGCTAAATATGATTGTCATTTGATTTCAAAAGGCAAAGTCAATCCGAAAACTGGTAGACAAACTAAACTTTTGTTGTATGACAACTTTGGCACACACTACAATATTGATTCTGTAATTACCAATGAATCAATGCAACCTCTTATTCTCGTGGAATACAAGTATATAAGATACACGAAGCATAATAGAGATAAAGGAAGTTGGTTATGTACCGCTCACAATGCGGTTCGTAGACGATATAATAGTGTCAGAAGTTCAATAGCAATTCTCGCAGGTAGTTGGAGTGGTACATCTGTTGCGATGATGAAAAGTCATGATGTAAATTTATTTATAATTCCATTTCAGAAAATTACAGAATTATTAAAAGCTTATGATATTAAATTTGACTGGGGTGAAAAAGATAGAGATATTGCTGGTGAATCTTGGAATAAATATGTTTCTCTGACCTTTGAAGAACGAATAGGAATTGCTGAAGATATGATTACTTTAATTAAAAAGGACTTGGAATCAGCAATTGAAAAAACATTAGATAATTCTGCCAAAAGAGAAGTAGAGAGTGTGACCATTGAAATACATACAAATATTGGTGAAGTAAAGCGATTTGAGTTTAAAAATATTGGTGATGCTTTAGATTTTCTTGAAGATTTTAGCTTTGATGAGTTGTTAAATAACGCAGATTCTTTCACTATTTTTGATAAGCCAGCAATTACTGATGAGAATGATAACGAACCCGAGCTTTTTTAATAATTAAATTCAATTGAATAATTAGTTTTTTTTAATTGAAAAAAACTTACAATGGCATTGATTGAAATTTCTACTTTAAAACATCATCCAATAAACGAGGAAATCTATTCGTTAAGCAACATTGATGAATTAGCAAAATCAATTCAAGAGGTCGGCTTACTTGAAAAACTGATTGTCAATGCTGACTTTGAAATAATTTCTGGAAATAGAAGATTTGAAGCATTAAAAAGACTGAATTTTGAGTTTGTTGAGGTTGAAATCAAAGAACTTTCAAAAGATGATGAAATCTTATACCTCATTTCGTATAATAAACAACGTGTAAAAACAAAACGAGAATTATTAAACGAAATCAAACATCTATCTAATATCTGGAGACAGAAGACTGGTAGAAAATCAAAAGATGAAATGAGTTCCAATATTGGAACTCGAAAAACTAGAGATAAGATTAGTAAAGAGTTAGACGTATCAACTGGCAACATAAGCAAACTAATTTTTATTGAAAAAACAGAAAC
>CAIYTJ010000020.1 GCA_903929065.1 uncultured Bacteroidales bacterium
ACCTGCAATTCCCTTTTCGCTTTCATTGCAGGATCATTATATCCAAAAATATTGTATCCAATAATGTCCTTAACTGACAACCCCCAACGTTCAGCCGCTGTATGATTTGAAATCAGCACAACACCATTAATATCTACCAGGAGAATGGTTTCTTTCACGCCATTAAAAACAACTTCCAATCGTTGTTCGCTAAGACTTAATGCGTTTTCACGCACTTTTCTTTCAGTAATATCCTGGATGGTTCCTACAAGCGAAATAACGTTGTTGTTTTCATCATATCCAACTTTTCCAAGACCCAGAACCCATCTGACTTCTCCATCCGATTGACGGATAATCCGGTATTCATAGTTAAATTCCGAACCTTTTGACAACACCTCATTCAGAATGTATTGATTCATAACAACCCTGTCAACCGGATGAATTAAATCCAGCCAGCCTCCCAGACTTTTATTATAATCGTTGTTTATGCCGAAAATCTGATCCAACACTTCGGATGATTCCCAAATATTATTTACAAAATCAGTTTTGTAAGAGCCTATCGAAGCAGCTCGTTGGGATTCTTTAAAGAAATATTCACTCTCACGGAGTGCTTCTTCTAACTTTGTACGTTCAGTAATATCATGAATAATTGCGAATAAAGCTATCGAACCATTATATTCAAGTGGCGATGAATAAATTTCGACGTTTCTAACTTCATTGTTTGCTAATCTGTGTTTATAGGTAAATTTATTTTGAATTTCAAGTTTTGTGTTTTGAAGGTTCGAAATAGTATGTTCTTTTGTGAGTAAATTCAAATCAGTCAGGTTCTTACCACAAAAATCTGAATATGGATATCCGTAGAAGTCACACGCAGCTTGATTGACATCCATTATTTCTGCTGTATCGGGATTGATAAGAAGCATGACAGACATACTCTTACGGAAAATGGATTTGTAACGTTCTTCGCTTTGCTTCAAGGCTTCTTCGGCAATTTTCCTGTCAGATATATCGTGTACCAGCGAATAAAGCATAACGTTTTCACCAAACTGAATGGGACCCGAATAAACTTCTACATCCCGAATTTCACCCGTAGATAACCGGTGTTTGAAGAAAAAATGATTGCGTTCTTCCTCTTTGGCTTTTTGCATTTCGGCAGCAACTTCCTGTGGTGTAAGCGTATTGATTTCCGAAATCTTTCTTGAACATATTTCCGCTTTAGACCAACCGTAATACCGGCACGCAGCAGGATTTGCATCAAGTATTTCTCCCGTTTCGGGATGAATCAATAACATAACCGAATAATTATCCTGAAACAGCGATTTATAACGTAGTTCACTATCGTGCATGGCCTCTTCTGACAGTTTCTGCTCAGTGATATCATGATATGTACAAATGATTTTATCTATCGATCCGTCTTCTTTGAGCAACGGCTCAGCGGTTATCAACATCCATATATAATCACCGCCTGCAGGAAGTTTCATTGCAACCAACTGATTTTTGACCAGTTTTCCGGTCAGCACTGCTTTGCGAACCGGGTGGTCGTCAAGTTGCAATAAATTTTTATTTTCATCAAAAACCTGCCATTGGCTCCAATCCTGATCGTTTACATTTTTGATGGTTGAATCGGGAGAAAGCCCGAATAGTTTTAGAAATACAGGATTATAAACAACAAATTTACCTGTTTCATCTATCAAAGCAACTCCGGAACTCACATTTTCAATAACGGAACGTAAAAGCGCCTCATTATGGAGTATGGCGTCTCCGGCATTTTTCATCTCATCAATATCGGTACATGTGCCATACCATTTGGTTATTGTTCCATTTTTGTCAATAACCGGCACACCATGTATCAGCCACCAGCGATAAACGCCATCAAAACGGCGCAAGCGGCACTGAAGTAAATATTCTGCATTATGTTGAACGGCATTTTGCCAGGCATCCCAGGCCCGCTGCTGGTCGTCAGGATGGAACGGTTTATTCCATCCATGACCATAGCTTTCATCGAGCGTTAAACCTGTATATTCTACCCATTGATGATTAAAGTAGGTATTTTGTCCGTCGGCTGTTGTGGTCCACACAATCTGAGGCATGGATTCGGTGAGCAGGCGAAATTCTTTTTCACTTTTTTGCAGGATTTCTTCTGCTTTCATCCGTTCCGATATGTCAACGGTTTGAATCAACCCCATTCTTTCACCATTTATCTCAATCAGGGTTAACGACATTAATACATTTACCTGTTGTCCTGATTTTTTTCGGATAAGTAATTCAAGGTTCTGAACAGTCCTGCCTTCCTGAAGTCCTGCTAACCATTTGTCGCGATCCTCCGGATGAACCAATAAGTTTAATTCTATTGAGGTATGACCGATTACTTCTTCTTCCGAATACCCAATCAATGACAGATAAGCCTGATTTACCTGAACTGAACGTCCATCAGAGAGCTGGAATATATTAATTCCCATCGGGCTATAATTAAAGGCTTTTGAAAAGCGATTTTCACTCTCTTTTAAATTTGATTCTACTTTTCTTCGTTTTGAAATATCCAGTATAAATGCAACTCCGGAAGAAATCTCATCATCTATCAAAGCACCGGAAATTAAAATCGGTAAACGGCTTCCATCTTTTCGGATATATTCCTTTTCAAAAGGTGCCATGCTACCCGAAGTTTTCAACTCAACAAGGGATTTTTCGTCCAGGTAAAGGTATTCGGGAGGAGTCATTTTAATCCAGTCTATTTTTCCGTTTTCCAGATCTTCCCGGGTATACCCAACCATTTGCAGAAACTTGTCATTTGCTCTTGTAATTTCTCCCTTTGTGTTCCAGTATAGTATTCCTAATAAATCGGAATCATACATTTTACGAAGGTGTCTGTCGCTATTAACTGATTTGAAGATGTGATTTTGGGGTTTTGAATCTACTTCAGAATCGGTTGCCTGTTCTTTGTTACGAATATCAGCGAGCATTTGCTCCGCTTGGGCAAGCCTGACTCTGAGCTCTTCATTTTCCTGACGAAGTTGATACAAGGTAATTTCTTCGGGATTAAGTAAAGTAGTATCCATATTCGGTATTTTTAAACCCGTGAGATTTGCTTACTTCTAAAATGTCTGTTTATCTTTCTTTGATTCATCAAAATGACTTTAATGGCAAAGGCTGACATTTTATTTCTATTTTTACAAGGTATATTATAGGCGCAAAGTTATTAATTAATATGTTAAATGCCATAATGTAAATCAGCAAAATACAATATTAACGCACAATAAGTAAATAATTATTCAAA
>CAIYTJ010000021.1 GCA_903929065.1 uncultured Bacteroidales bacterium
AATCAATTATTCCGGAATTTAAAAAAGGAAATTATGATGCAGGAATGCTTGCCGGAATTCAGCGAATTGGATCAACTATCAAAAAAGAACCGGTACAGGCAGAGACTCCAAAAAGCGCCATTGCCTGGAATGAAGTATTTCCAATTGCCATTGCATTCTATATCTTAATTGCGTTGTTTACATTTATTTGGGTCTCAAATTCAATACAAACCGTAAAAAAAGACACAAGGTTAACTATCAATATTGCCCGGTATAAGGCCATAAAAAGTCAAAAATCCGGAATTATTACTTTGGTAGCTATTCTGGCACCAATTATTGGTGTTGTTCTGATACTTTTCTTTTCAAATCCGGTTTATTTACTTTTACTATTGCCGGTTCCATTGGCGACTATTCCGGCAAATCTGTATGCAAAATTCATCGCATTCAAAATCAGACGCCAACCGATTCCTTGCAATGTGTGTGATGGAACCATGCATATTTTGTCAGAAAAGAAAGAAGATGCCCATTTAAAACTGGCACAACAATTCGAAGAAAAACTTCATGCAGTCGATTATGATGTTTTTGTTTGTAATAAATGTGCAAACGAGGCCATTTTTACACTTGATAAACCAAGCGCTTATTCCGAATGTCCGAAATGCGGTACGAAAGCATTTATTTTAAAAGATAAACGAATCGTTGTTTCACCAACTTACATTAGTGCCGGAACTGAAAGAACGACTTATATTTGCAAATTCTGCGGATATGAAGAAAATGACAACCATAATATTCCAAGAATCACCCGTTCAGGTGGTTCATTTTTAGGCGGAGCTGTGGTCGGCGGATTTTTCAGTGGTGGCGGTGGTTTCGGTGGTGGTGATGGTGGCGGAGGTGGAAGCTTTGGCGGTGGAATGTCAGGCGGTGGCGGCGCTACCAGTGGTTGGTAAATTCAATAACCTGTTATTAGCAAACACATTATAATTAATAAATTTTAAAATTTATCCAAATGAAGACAAACACAATTATTTTAATTTCTGTAATTGCAGTTTTAGTAATTGCATTTTTTAGTGGAATTACTACTTTCAATAAATTAGTGACTGAAAGAGAAAATGTAAACAACCAGTGGGGAAACGTGCAAAGTCAATATCAACGCCGGTCTGACCTTATTCCGAATTTGGTTGAAACCGTAAAAGGGTATGCCACTCACGAAAAATCAACGTTGGAAAGTGTTATAGAAGCCCGTGCCAAAGCAACTCAGGTAAAATTTGATATCAAAGATATCAATTCATTAACACCCGAAAAGATGCAGCAATATCAGGCAGCTCAGGGAGCATTAAGTTCGGCTTTGGGGAAATTATTGATGATTAAAGAAAGTTATCCTGAACTGAAAGCCAACCAAAATTTTCTTGAACTTCAGGCCCAATTGGAAGGAACTGAAAATCGAATTTCTGTTGAAAGAATGCGGTACAATGATGTTGTCAAAAATTACGATGTAATTATTCAACGTTTCCCTGCAGCAATGTTCGCCGGCATGTTCGGATTTGAAAAGAAACCTTATTTCGAAGCTGAAAAAGAAGCAGCAAAAGCTCCTGCAGTCAAATTTTAAAAAATAAAATCTCATGTCAAAGTCAAATTATATTCCAGCTGATGATCGTTATTCAAATTCAGTAGGCTACAATTATTGTGGAAAAAGCGGTTTAAAACTTCCCAAAATCTCGTTGGGTTTATGGCATAATTTCGGCGATGTTGATGATACCGACGAAGCGTTGAAAATGATTCAGTTTGCTTTCGATCATGGGATTACGCACTTCGATTTAGCTAACAATTACGGAACCCCGGCCGGCAGCGCAGAAACCAATTTTGGAAAAATCCTGAAAAGTAATTTTTCATCCTATCGTGACGAAATGATTATCAGCACCAAAGCCGGTCATGAAATGTGGCCTGGCCCTTATGGCGATGCGGGTTCGCGTAAATATCTGATTGCCAGTCTGAATCAAAGTTTACAACGAATGCAATTGGATTATGTGGATATTTTTTATTCGCATCGATACGATTCGGAAACTCCGCTTGAAGAAACTATGGGTGCACTTTCGGATATGGTAAAACAGGGAAAAGCGCTTTATGTCGGCATATCAAAATATCCAACCGATAAAGCTCGGGAAGCATACCGTATTTTGCGTGAAAATGGAACTCCATGTCTTATAAATCAGGATCGTTATAATATCTTCACACGGCACATTGAACAGGAAGTTTTGCCTTTGGCTGAAGAAAATGGTGTTGGATTTATTGCTTTTTCACCGTTGGCACAAGGCATGTTGAGCGATAAGTATTTGAATGGAATTCCTGAGAATTCGCGTGCAGCGCACAGTTATGGATTTTTGCAGAAAAGTCAATTAACGCCGGAAGTTATTGAAAAAATTTCGAAACTGAACGAAATGGCCATTCAACGCGGACAAACGCTGGCGCAAATGGCATTGGCATGGTGTTTACACAAACAAAGTGTAAATTCCGTTATTGTTGGAACCAGCTCTGTGAAACAATTACAGGACAATATTGACGCACTTAAAAACTTAAATTTCACAGACGATGAACTGTGGAAAATTGGCGAATTAGGTGCATAAACTGCCGAGATGAAACGGATATTGAAATATTTTTTGTGTTTTGTGTTAATCAACTTGTCAATTACAAGTTGCAATGACAATTATGTTTCATCTATTCCGGATTATCCTGTTTATCTGGAACTCAATCTCACAACAACTTATCCTATTTTCCGCAATTCCTTCAATAAAAGTCTGACTTTTCTAAAACCGATAACTATAATGGATAGAATCGGTTACGGTGGTATTTTGGTTTATACCGGTTTTGATGGAGAATATTATGCCTTCGATATGAGTTGCCCTTACGAACATAAATCTACCATAAGAGTTTATCCAAATGAACTGGGTCAGGTAGTTTGTGAAGGTTGTGGAACCGTTTTCGACATTGGTTATGGCGTTGGAAATCCAAGTTCCAGAAAAAGATTAAATCTTCCGGATACAATTCCGCTGGCAAAAGAAGTTCTTAAACGTTACAAAACTAATCTTTCGGGCGATATTCTATATATAACACGTTGATTTTTACTTCCACTTTATCGGTTTTCTTACCAATGCTGTCACCGCAACTGAAACGATATAAAAAGGATAAACAATAGAAAGTAACAATGCATACATCCAAATATCTTCCAATTGAAAGAACCGGCGAACCAGATACAGAAAACGAACATCTAGGGCAAATTTAAACACAAATAAGGCCAGATAGGCAAAAATATAAAGCCAGTTAAATGCTGACATTACAAGAAAAACAAGTGTCAACAAGCTGATTGAAAACACAATACAAGCAGTCGCGATAATTTGCCAATCGGTATATGCATTTGATTTTCCAGCCCATCTCCGCCGCTGTTTTAAAAATTCATGAAGTGTTTTTGAAGGTTTTGTTTTAATAAAAGCTGCTTCCGATTTTATAAATCTGATAATACCTTTTCTTTTTTTTATACTTTCAAGTAAAAAGATGTCATCTCCCGACTGCTGTTCGAAATGCAAATCTTCCTGACACTCCAACCAAACACTTTTTCTGAATGCCAGGTTTGCTCCATTACATAAAATTGGCATTCCAACACCTGCAGAACCAGCTGCTGCACCAACCAAGCTGACGAATTCAAGTGCCTGCAACCTTGAAAAAACGGTAAAACCATCCGAAACTCCAACCGGACAGATTACTAGATCACTCGGGTATTTTTTTTGAAAAGTGAATATTGATTCCAACCAATGATAGGAAGGCATACAGTCTGCATCTGTTGTAATTATGAATTCCGATTTTGCTTGAAGAATTCCTTCCTTTAGTGCATTCTTTTTTCCAAATCCAACTGCATCAATGAGTTTTAATTTTGGAAAATTCTCCTGGGTAGATTTTATTATTTTTCTTGTAGTATCAGTGGAATGATCATTGACCAAAATTAATTCAAAGTTTTGATAACTTTGTTGAGCCAATCCGGCAATTAATGGTAAAATTGTATCTTTTTCATTTCTACAGGCTACAACCACAGATACCATTGTGTCGAGAGCTTCAATTCCTTTTGGTTCGTATGAAAACACTTTTTTCCAACCGATATAAAAGATTGCAATTGTGATAAAGTATAAAATACAAATTACTAATGCTATGATTATAAGAAACATAAATCCTATTTTTAATAAACAAACAAACCTTTTAAACCAAAAGTAATTCTAAAATAAATAATTTAAACCAATATAAAAGCCGGTATTTCCATCTTGTTTTTCCAAAGCTTTTCCAAATTCAGCAGAAATTACAAAGTTTTCATTCCATCCAATTTTTAATCCGATACCTGCAGCCGAATGAAATTTTCCCGCTTCATAAGATTTAAAGTAAGTTGGATTTGCTGAAACTATTAATGGATTCATATCAATAGGTTTCAGAATGATTCCCGAATCAAAAAATACATTTGTTCCAAGATAGAAATTTTGTTTAAACAAATCGAATCTCAAAAATTTATACCTGAATTCGAAATTTCCAAAAGCAACATCATCACCAATCACACGGTTTCTTAAAATTCCACGAACTGAACTTTTCCCGCCTAAACCCTGATTTGTCACTGCCACCAAATAACTTGTAATTAATAATGGTTGAGCATAATATGGAACATGTTCATTGCCAAGTGACATTTGATAATCAAGACGATAGGCGAAAGCTAAATCTTTTGCCAATGTGAAATACTGACGGTGAATAACTGCCAACTTAGTATGTGGAAAATCCTGATTCAGAAATTTTGGAGCACTTTGAATAACTGCTTCGGTAAAAATTCCTTTCATCGGGCAAGCCAATTGATCGCGCGAATCATACTTCAACCCAATTTTTAAATAATTTACACTTCCACCATGAACTTCGTTGGAATTTATCAAGCCCCAATCCTTATAGTATTTTTGAAACAATGACTCACCTGTATAAGGAAGCCCTAATTGCTTATTATTCACAGTATCATTTGTAAAATGGTAATATGAATAACCTGCCACCCAACCAAATTTTGAATGGTTGAAATTTCCCTGAAAATCGGCTTTAGCACGAAACATATATTGGGAATTCTTATACAGATACTTATTTGTTTTCTCTAAAACCGGATCATAAATACTTTGATATCCATTAAAACCGTAGAAATCCGAAATCGGATCTGTCACATAAGTTACATCTAATGTCGTTCTTACTTTTGGAATGAGAAATTCTGAATCATAACGCATTCGCGCAATTACCCTGCCTTTTGTATAGGTGGATAGTTCCATATATAATGAATGATTATATTTTGGAAACTGCGACCCATCGCCGTAAAGATATAAATTCACCAGCGCACCGTACTGAAATCCTAAATCAGAATCATACGAAACGGCAGGTAATGCGCCAAATCCAAATCCTTTCTTAACTTTTTGTTGTGAAAAAACGAATATCACAACAAGTGACAAACAAAATGCAAGTGTAGTTCTTTTCATACTCCCGAATTTTAAAGATTTTGCCAAAGGTATGAAAAAATGAAATAAAAAATAAGCACATTAAAAAAAATGTGCTTATATTAAAAGTATATTTTAAAATGAATCAATTTCCCTGGCAAGAATTGCAAACTCCGAACTACGAACTTTCAACTGCATGTATTTTAAATTTTTCATTAACAGGAAGTTGAAACATTTCAGGTTTCAAATCAAAAATATCATAAACCTTGGCACAACCTTTACAGAAAAAATGGCCGTGTGCAGAAATATCCACATCGTATCGGGCATTCTTTTCATCTATGGCAAGTACCTGAACAGCACCTTTTTCAACAAATAAATCCATCGTATTATAAACTGTTGTTTTTGACAATGTTGGCATCGTTGGACTCAGAGCCATAAAGATTTCATCAATGGTAGGATGAATACGATTATTCAGCAAAAAATGCATTACAGCCGATCTTTGAACCGACGGTTTTATCGAAAACTGACGTAGATATTGGTGTGATTCTAACATGGTTCGTTTGATTTGTAAATTGTTTTTAATTGAAATGATTACAAAGATAATTTGTTTTATTGTAATAGCAATGAAATATCTTTATTTTTTTTGTAATAAATTATTGAATACCAAATGTCTATCGCATTGAATTATGAAATTACAAAAAATTCATTTATAAAAATAGTCGCAACATATTTTTTATGATGCGACTATTTTTAAAGCAGTTTTATAAATTACAAAACATTGATTTCTTTCAAAACATTATTGGTTCCACGAACGGCTGCTGCGCTTTTCTCAAATAATGCAATTTCTTCAGCATTCAGGTTGTAATCAATAATTTCTTCAATACCGTTTTTGCCGATTAATACCGGAACACCAATACAAATGTCGTTTTGTCCGTATTCGCCTTCGAGTGAAACACAACATGGAATGACTTTCTTTTGATCATGAACAATTGCTTCAACTAAATAAGCTGCTGCAGCTCCAGGTGCATACCAGGCAGAGGTTCCAAGCAAACCAGTCAAAGTTGCACCACCTACCATTGTGTCGGCTACGACTTTTGCCAAGGTTTCTTTGTCTAAAATATCAGCAACAGGACGACCTTTATATGAAGCGAAACGAGTCAATGGAATCATAGTGGTATCACCGTGACCACCGATAACCATTGCTTCGATTTCGGTCGGGTTTGCATTCAATGCTTTGCTCAGATAACATTTGAAACGGGAACTGTCTAATGTTCCGCCCATACCAATAATTTTGTTTTTTGGAAGACCTGTCGCTTTCAACGCCAGATAAGTCATTGTGTCCATTGGATTACTTACCACCACAATGATTGCATTTGGAGAAAATTTCAAGATGTTTTCAGCAACGCTTTTTACAATTCCGGCATTAACTCCAATCAACTCTTCGCGAGTCATACCCGGTTTGCGTGGAATACCTGAAGTGATAACAACTACATCGGAATTTGCAGTTTGAGCATAATCGTTGGTGCAACCAACAATTTTAGAATCGAAGCCTAATAAAGCGGCAGTTTGAAGCATGTCCAATGCTTTTCCTTCCGAAACGCCTTCTTTCACATCAAGCATTACAATTTCGTCGGATACTTCATTGAATGCTAGCACATTTGCACAGGTGGCACCTACATTTCCGGCACCTACTACGGTTACTTTTGACATAATAATTTTATTTTTTAATGTTTACTTTTTGTTATCTGTTTCAAGCCGCAAAGATACAAACTAAAATCTGATTAAAGAAAATTTTCTTTAATTATTTTTATGTTTAAAATCTACTTTTCACCCAAAATACATTGTTAGTAAATACAACTATTTTATAACTTTTTTAGTACCTTTGTGGTCTAAAACTTTCAAGTTGAAAGTCAAAGTAAGGTAACTTCAGAAAAATAGTGAAATAACAATTGAAATCAGAAAATTATTAATCATTCAAATAAATAACAATATGCAAACTATTGACAAATTTAATTTCGCAGGTAAAAAAGCATTCGTTCGCGTTGACTTTAACGTGCCATTGGACGAAAATTTGCAAATTACCGATGATAACCGTATTCGTGCTGCTTTGCCTACATTAAAAAAGATTCTGGCAGATGGCGGTTCAGTAATTATAGCTTCTCACATGGGTCGCCCAAAGAAAAACCCGGACATGAAATACTCTTTGAATGCCATTTTAGCTCATGTTTCAGATTTATTGGGAGTAGATGTGAAATTTGCACCGGATTGTGCAAAAGCAGCCGATCAAGCAGCAGCTCTTAAACCGGGCGAAGCTTTATTGCTTGAAAATCTTCGTTTTTACGAAGAAGAAGAAGGTAAACCACGTGGCGAATTTGCAACTGATGACGAAAAAGCTGCAGCAAAAAAAGTTACTAAAGAAAATCAGAAGAAATTTACTGAAACGTTGGCTTCGTATGCCGATTGCTACGTAAATGATGCATTCGGAACAGCTCACCGGGCTCATGCTTCAACCGCTTTGATTGCCAAATATTTTGATGTAGACAATAAAATGTTTGGTTACCTGATGGAAAAAGAAGTAATTGCGGTTCAGAAAATCATGACTGATACGGCACGTCCGTTTACGGCAATTATGGGAGGATCAAAAGTTTCATCCAAAATTGATATTATTGAAAATCTTCTTACCAAAGTTGATAATTTAATTATCGCCGGCGGTATGACTTATACCTTCACTAAAGCGTTGGGAGGAAAAATTGGAATCTCGATTTGTGAAGATGACAAACTCGAGCTTGCACTTGAATTATTGGAAAAAGCAAAAGCTAACAACGTAAAAATTGTATTGGCTGTAGATGCGAAAATTGCAGATTCATTCAGCAACGATGCAAAAACAGCATTTGTTCCGGTAGGCGAGATACCTGATGGATGGGAAGGTTTAGATATTGGACCTAAGACTGAGAAAATCTTCGGAGATGTAATTAAAGCCTCAAAAACAATACTTTGGAATGGTCCTACTGGTGTTTTTGAATTTGATAATTTTACTCACGGTTCTCGTTCTGTAGGCGAAGCAATTGTTGAAGCCACCAAAAACGGTGCATTTTCGCTTGTAGGTGGTGGTGATTCTGTGGCTTGTGTAAATAAATTTGGTATCGCCGATCAGGTTTCTTACGTTTCAACTGGTGGTGGAGCTTTGTTGGAAGCTATTGAAGGGCGTGTTTTGCCTGGAATTGAAGCAATTCGCGGATTCTAATAATTTTAAGAAATATATTTTAAAAGTGCCATTTGATTCATTTCAACTGGCACTTTTATATTTATGAACCGCCCACTTTTTGAATTTGTAATTCAAGCAATATTGATTATATTTGTATGACTCTTTTTCCAACCAATTTTTCTGATAAACACTTGTTAAATGACCGGTTTTGAATTTGATGATAATGTATTGTTCCCTGTTGGAATTTCATTGAAATCTGTGATTTCAATACTTCCTACCGCCACAATATTGATTGATTTACAGGGGAATATTCAATATGCTAACGTTCAATCATTGGCATTCTTTCGTTTTCCAAACCACGAGACATTATATCAGAAAAAAGAACTGAGTTTTATGCTAATTGAATCAAAATTGAAAGAGAATTTTATTCAGGAAATAGTCAGTTCAAAGACAAACTTTGAGAAAATCATTTTGATAAGACGGTTTGACAAAAGCGTTTCGTATGTAACTATTTTTGCCCAATATTTCAAATCTGACTTTGAAGGAATTATTCTTCAATTTACTGATATTTCCGCTAAAACGATGGCATTTCTGACTGAAAAAGTTAGAATTCTGAGAAATGAAATAAGCTCATTAAAGCCCTATTTAAATAAACCTGGCAAAGAATTTCTTGAAAATATTATCAGCAAGGATCTTCAATCGGGAATTAACGAAAACAGCGCAAAAGAGAAGAAACAATTTGATCTACTTGAAATCAACAAAACAAATCAACTGTTACAACTTTTTCCACTTCTAACTGATTATGAAATAAGCATTTGTGGGTTACTCTCACTTAAGCTCAGTTTTGAAGAAATAGCTTCAATTACCGGTAAAACTTCAAATTCACTTCGGGTTACTTTCCATCGACTTCTAAAAAAGACAAATTTTACATCCGGCAAAGAATTACTCAGAAAATTGGAATCAATCAGTTAATTTCCATTCCTACTCATTTATACGCTTCCAATCTTCAATTCGTTATTAATATATAATTAGTATTTATATTTGTTATATGTTTTTAAATTAGCCGGCTTAAAACTCACCAAATCAATCGTTTTGATCTCTCAAAATACAATTTTTTTGTTACCTGTGTAACAAAATCTATTACAATTTACATAAATATTTTTAAATTTAGTATTTATTTAACCGAACTATATTCCTGTATTTCACCTGATTATATCATCTCGCCTATCAATTATTCTTTCAATCATTTCTACGCTTTTTTTTAAGACATTCCTGATTTTTCGTTGTAGCAATTACTCTTGATTGATTACATTATTTACCTCAAAACGCTAAATATCAATACATTATAAAATATAGATATATTTGTGTTTCAATTTTACTGTAAAATCAGTCAGAATTACTAATCATTTAATATTAAGCATTATGGCAACTCTACTTAAAAAAATAAGCGATTCGTCAAATCGCATTGCTAGAATTAAAGTTATTGGAATAGTTGCTGGATTATTAATTTTTAATTCACTCCATTCCACAACATATTTTTCGAGAGCAAATACAGCCTGGAATGTTGCATCTACATGGTCAACAATTGGGTATGGGGGTGCAGCGGCTTCAGCATTTCCAACAACCGGAGATATTGTAAATATTGGAAATACCTATTCAATTACTGTAAGTGCAAATGCAACTTGTGCATCTATTACTATTGACAACGGAGGAACTTTAACTCCAACAGGCACTTCTACAATTGCAGCAACAACCGGAATAACAATAAACGGAACGTATACCAATCAAAGTACCGGAACAATCACAACACCATCCTGGATTTGTAATGGCACTTATAATCATACCACATCTTCAGCTACATTGCCCTTAGGTACATCTTCTACAACATGGGCGGCAAATTCAAACTTAAACATAACGGGCTCATATACTGTTGCTACAGTCTTCTTAAATTTTGAAAATCAGACTTTTGGTAATTTTACTTTTAACCCAGGCACAATGACAAATACAGTTTCTCTTGTTGGTGCTGCAGGAACTACAACCGTACAGGGAAACTTTACAGTAACTCAGACAGGTACGAGTACATTATATATGAGAATATACGGACAACAGTTCCCAAATACACTAAATATAAACGGGAATTTTATACAATCTGCCGGAACTTATGACTTACATAATGGTGGACCTACGGCAACAGCACAAATTATAAACCTGAAAGGTAACTTCACGTTATCTGGAACCAGTGTTCTGACTCAAACTACCACTCAATCAGGATCAACAGTAGGAATAAACTTTACAGGAACCGGTGTACAAACTGTCAGTATTTCCCCAACTGCTTCAATTACATCACAGGCAACAACTTCGAGTTGTGCAATTATGTTTACAGTTGCAAGTGGTTCTACAATTGATATGGGAACTTCGGTACTTACAGGAACAAATAATACTTCATTTATTTTAAGTCCTGGTGCTGCAATAATTACAGCAAACACCGGTGGATTTTCGGCCAGTGGTGCAACTGGTTCCATACAGGTTTCGGGTACACGTAATTTCAGTACATCAGCCAATTATTCCTATAATGGAAGTTTGGCACAAGTAACCGGAACAGGTTTGCCTTCATCGGTAAATAATCTGACTTTTAATAATACCAGTGGAGTTACATTTTCGTCAGCAACAACTGTAACAGGAACACTTGCTTTTGGAAGTTCTACAATTGCAGATCTGAATTCATTTTCAATTATTTCAAATGCTTTTACTGTTGGAGGCATTTCTAAATCAAACGGCACATACGGAGGAACCGGTTCAGGAGCATCTACAATTTTATCCAATTTTATTGCTGATGCAGGCACCTTAAATGTTAGTTGTATTTATGATACCTGGACTGGAACAACAAGTACTGATTGGAATACTGCCTCAAACTGGTCATGCGGTGTACCATCATCGGCTACAAATATTACTATCAATTCCGGAGGTAATCAACCAATAATCGGAAATTCTGCATCCTGCGCAAATATCACTATAAACTCCGGTGCAACGCTCACGAATTCAGGAAGTAACACACTGGCAGTAAGTGGAAATTGGACAAATAGCGGAACATTTGTTCCAAATTCGGGTACTGTAATTTTTAATAATGCCGCTCAAACAATTTCAGGTGCCACAACATTTAACAATGTCACAATTGGAGGAAGTGGGGTAAAAACGATTACAACCGGAAATTTTACCGTAAATGGAATTCTTTCCATGGAAGGAACTGCAACATTATCCGCAATTCCAACTTACGGTACTTCAGCAACTTTACAATACAATACTTCTAGTGCCAGAACTGCAGGAGTAGAATGGTTAACTCCATTTGTAGCATCCGGTGGTATTATTATTTCAAATTCTGGTGTTATTACGTTGAATAGTGCAGAAACCTTAAATGCAACTGCACCATTGACATTAAACAGTGGTTCCACATTAGCAATGAGTACTTTCATTCTGACTTTGAATGGTAACTTAATTAACAATGGTGGCACAACAAGTGGTTCAGGTGGTGTAACAATTGCCGGAACAGCCACACAAAGTATTGGTTCATTTACAACAACCGGATCTGTAACAATGACCAAAACTGCCGGAATTGCAACTTTTACGGGAAATATTAACGGTGGACCGCTGACGATTAATGGAACTGGTGGAACATTAAATTTAGGAACAGGTTTAAGTCATACATTTACCGGAAATATAACGTTAACAGCCGGAACCTTGAATGGTGGATCAAGTACGTTAAATGCAAATTCAACCACATCAACTGCTTGGGGAGGAACCGGAACAAATTTCACTGCCGGCACCAGCACGGTTGTTCTTGGCGGTGCAGCACAAGGAATTGCAACTGCTACAACATTTTACAATCTTACTCTTGCAAATTCAGGAGTAAAAACATTAACGGGAATTCCAACAATTAACAATATTCTTTCAATGGAAGGAACGGCAACTGTTTCCAGAGCTCCAACGTATGGAACAGGTGCAACTCTGCAATATAATACTTCGACAGCAAGAACTGCCGGTACAGAATGGGTAACACCATTTGCTGCAACAGGTGGAATTATCATAGCAAATACCGGAACAATAACGCAAAGTGCAGCTAAAGTATTTAATGCCAACGTACCTCTTACAATAAATAGCAGTTCAACTTTATCAACTAATAACTTTCAATTAACATTTGGAGGAAATTTCATTAATAATGGCGGCACATTTACAGCCGGTAGTTCCGCAATTGTCATTACCAATACAATGGCAACTCAAAATATTGCCGGATTTACAACCACAGGTGCAGTTTCAATGACAAAAACTTCTGGGACAGCAAGTTTTCAAGATAATATTAATGCTGGTGCACTAACTATAAATGGTTCAGGAGGCACATTAAATTTGGGGACTACATTAATCCACACTTTTACAGGCAATATAACATTAACAGCAGGGACACTTAATGGCGGTTCGAGTACTTTACAAGCCAATTCTTCTACTGCATCCGCATGGACTGGTACTGGTTCTAACTTCATTGCCGGAACAGGAACTGTCAGTTTCGGAGGCGTAAATCAAACCATTAATACGGCAACTACATTTAACAATCTGACATTGTCAGGCACGGGAACTAAAACGTTTGGTGCTATAACTTCATCGCCTGGAATTTTCTCAATCAGAAGTGGAGTAATTGCTAATTTGGGGACATTTACACATTCAGCCGGATATCTTTATTTAGCTGGTGTCAATCAATTACTTGGTTCCTGGGGAAGTACAGCTTCGACCGCAACTTATAAAAACAGTACTTATTTTGGAACAACAGCAACCGGAATCATAAATGTAAGTACTTCCACTGGATGTAGCGGCGGTAATGACACATGGACTGGAGCTACAAACACAGACTGGAATACTTCAACCAACTGGTGCGGAGGTATACCAACTTCCGCAACAAATGTAATTATACCTGCGGGAGGAAACCAGCCGACAATAGGTAATGCGGCAATTTGTGCAAGTATCAATATTAATTCTGGTGCAACACTTACCATATCAGGCACAAATACATTGACAGTAAAAGGTGACTGGCAAAATGATGGCACTTTTACGCCCAATAGCAGCACAGTAAATTTCAATAGTTTGGCTGCTCAATCTATTTTAGGAGCAAGCACTACAACTTTCAATAATTTAACTATAAGTAATGGCGGTTCTGTTACACTTACAACTATTCCAATCGTAAACGGAATTTTATCAATGGAAGGAGCAACCGTATCAACCGCACCAACTTTTGGATCGTCTGCCACTTTACAATACAATTCTTCAACTCCTCAAACGGTTGGTTCAGAATGGATTACGCCATTTATTGCCTCTGGTGGTGTTATTATTAAAAACTCCGGTATAATCACGTTGAATGGTGCAAAACAAATTGGAAATAACACCAATGTTCCATTAAATATTAATACGGGCTCAACGTTGGCCACAGCCAATTTCGGGTTAACTTTCCATGGTGATTTTATCAATGCAGGAACATTAACAGCCGGAAGTTCACCAATTACTTTTGATGGTACTACTACGACACAAAACATAGCCGGATTTACAACAACCGGAACGGTAACCTGCAATAAATCAGCTGGAACTGCTACAATGATTGGGGCGCTAAATGCCGGTGGACTTATTAATAGCACGCCCGGTGGGACTCTCCATTTAGGAACCAGCTTAACTCACACAATTACAGGAGCATGGACAAGAACAAATGGGATATTGAACGGAGGATCGAGCATTCTTACTATCGGTGGAAATGTTACCAATTCCGGTGGAACTTTTACAGCCGGAACCAGCACAATAAATTATAACGGAACTACTGCACCGCAAATAACTGCGAGTGTAAATTATAATAATCTGACACTTTCCGGAACAGGTGCAAAGACATTGCAAACAGGCACAACCACTATTGGAGGAAATCTCACACTTTCGGGAACAGCCTCTACAACTACTGTTGGAAATCTAACAGTATCAGGAAATTTAAATATCGGATCAGGAACAACTTTAAGTACTGCTTCAACTCATACTTTCGGAGTTTCCGGAACGACAACAATAACCGGAACTTACACCGACGGTAGTACCGGAGCAAAAACATTAACCGGAGATATAACTTTAAATACCGGGGCAGTTTGGAATGAAACTGCCAATTCAACTTATTCAATAGCAGGAAGTTTCACAAATAATGCCACCACTTTTACAGCAAATGCGGGTGTTCACACGTTTACCGGTTCAGGTAAAATATTAAGTGGAAATACCGTAATTTCAATTCCTTCGACAACATTTAGCGGAACATATACTAATAACGGAACACTGACCGTAAATACAGCACTTGCAGGTTCGGGAACATTAACTCAGGGAGTCGGTTCAACTTTAAATATTGGCGGAACATCTTCAATCTCGACATTATCAGCTGGCAATAATTCAAATACAGTGAATTACACAGGAGTTTCACAAACTATTCTTCCTATCGCCTATTATAATTTGACCCTAAGTGGAAGTGGAACTGAAACATTAACCGGCATTAGTATCATTAACGGTAATTTTACAACCGGCGGAACCGTTTCCGTTAATGCTGCAACTGGACTAACCGTTGGAGGAAATGTATCCATTGGTTCAACTTCGACTTTTGTGGCAGGTTCATATACTCATAATGTGGGTGGAAACTGGACAAAAAATGGGGCTTTCACCTCAACCGGATCAACCATAAATTTTAACGGAACTACTTCTCAAATAATATCAGCCAGTGTTGCCAACTTCAACAACGTTATTTTTAGCGGCGCTGGAACAGTTACCGCAGTTGGAATACTTGGAATTGGCGGAGATTTAACAATAAATTCTACCTTTATTGCAGGAAATTATACACATACATTAAAAGGAAACTGGATAAATAACGGGGCATTTACAGCAAATTCAGGAACAATTTCACTCATAAACAGCTCGTTACAAAGCATTGGAGGAACATCAAGTACAACATTCAATAATCTTGGAATGAACGGAACCGGTGGCGCAACCTTGGGAATTGCAACCTCTGTGGCAGGAGCATTAACTTTAAATCTCAGTAAAATTGATATCGGAAATTACAACTTAATACTTACACCAACCGGTTCTGTAAGCGGTGCAAGTGCTTCAAGTTATGTAAAAACAAGTGGTACTGGTCGCTTAAAACAACAAATTGCTGGTCAGTCAACAAAAAATTATCCGGTTGGAAATTCGGCTTATAATCCAATTTCAATAACCAATAATGGAACGAATAGTACTGATAATTACAGTATTCGGGTTGGTGAAGGGGTAATTTCCAATGCCAATAGCTCAAAAACAGTAAATCGCCAGTGGTATATTATGAAAGATATCGTTGGCAGCAACAACCTTACCGTAGCAGCCACATACAATTCAGGCGAACAAGGAAGTGGTTTTAGCAATTCCACAAATCCTGTAATTGGATATTTCAGCGGTTCAACCTGGGCTTATCAACCAATAATTTCCGGTTCGGGAACAACAACTCTTACAGCTTCCGGGTCTGCACCTGATATGTCAAATGCAGGCGGCTTTTTGGCATTAGGCAGCGGAGATGCATTTAACGCATCGAAATTATCAATTACTGTATTACCGCCAACACCATATCGTGGTCAAAACAGTTCCATCGCAACCATCCAATCACTGAACAGCAATAATATTCCTACCTATATTAACACACCGACAACTTTTGATTTAACTTCAAATGTTTCATTTCAACGAGCCGGAGGATTAACCGGTTTCACACTAGCTGCAAATACTTACCAGACAATTGTAAATAATATTCAGTTTGATGTTTCTACATGGAATGAAACAAATCAGGTTTACGACCTTACAGCTACTGTTACAGCCACTGCAACTTCCGGCGAAAGTCTTACAGCCGGTGTTACTCCGGCTTTCGCAATAAAAGATGGAAGCATTTATCAACCTTTAACAAGTGGAAACTGGAGTACGGTGCAATGGCAAAAAAGTACAGATGGCGGTGCAACCTGGTCAAATACAACGCTTCCTGCTAATAACATTTTTGCTGAAACAGATTTAATTCAAATTCCGGTAGGTATTAATCTAAATGCTGATGTTGTTGCATCATTCTATTCGATGTTATTATTTGGAACAATGAATATAACCAGCTCCGGTACTCTAACGATTAATCATACAACAAATAATTTAAGCGACTATGATTTAGATGTTTACGGTACGTTAGAAAATTCAGGTGGTTCTTTAATAAACAGTGATATAAATTATATAGCTGTTGATATTTTTGGCGGAACTTACTGGCACAATATGAATGGAGGTAGTATTCCAATTGCAAGCTGGAGTTCATTAAATGGAACACCTTCAACTTGTAATGTTACCGGAATCACCACCACGCCTTTAACCGGATTGAACCAGAATTTTCAAAATTTTACCTGGAATAATGCAAGTCAGGGAACAACCGTTCAATATCTTGACGGCAATATGAATGTAACCGGATCATTAGCATTGACAAATGGAGTTCTTTCAACAAACACCAATTTTGTTGTTGAAGCAGCTAACGGATCAATCTCAAGAACAAATGGGTATATCAATGGAAATTTACGTTTGTATGTTCCAAACGCCACAGCGCCAACCATTAGTTTCCCTATTGGCGATTCTAATTATTATGCCCCTATATCAGTCACTTTTGCCGGAACAACTTCCGGATCAGGCTATTTTGAGGCAGCTACAAGTGCTTCAAAACCGGCATTTGCATCCGGTTTGAGCCAGACAAAATATATCAATAGAAAATGGTCTTTAAACAATTATGGCGTAGGAGGTTTCACATCTTACAGTCCAACATTTACTTTTGATAATAATGACAAAATTGGAAATCCAACGCTGGCAAACCTCGTTATTCGCAAATTAAATGGTGGCACATGGTCGGCAATCACCACGACGACTCCGACAAGCAATGCAGTGACCGGCACAGGTTTAACTTCATTCAGCGATTTCTATATTGGCGAAAGCGATTGTAGTTCGACCAATGCAATTTGGCTGGGAACAACCAGCACCGACTGGAACACTGCAAGCAATTGGTGCAGCGGAGCAGTTCCAACAGCTACTACCGATGTGACTATTCCATCTTCACCAACAAATCAGCCAATAATCGGAACATCAGCAACTTGTAATAATATTACTATTGAAAATGGTGGAAGTCTTACCATTTCAGCAACAAATTCGTTGGTTGTGAAATCAAACTGGATTAATAATGGAACATTTACGGCTAATTCAGGCACTGTTTCATTTACCGGGTCAAGTGCTCAAAGCATAACAGGAATAACTACCTTTAATAATCTCGTAATCAATAACGTTACCGGTGTAACAGCCGTAAATAATTTAGCTGTAAATGGAACCCTGACACTTACAAGTGCAAATCCGGATGCCACACACGGCACGCTGGATATGGGCAACAATACTTTGAATATGCAAAGTGCATCTGCAACTGTGAGCGGAAACGGAGACTTAACAGGTATTGTCAAACGAACACATACTTTTACTCCAAACATTCAATACACTTTTGGAAGTCAATATACTACGCTGAATTTCCTTGGAACCGGAACTCAACCTGGTGAAATCAGTTGCAGAATTGTATTAAACTCAACGCTGCCGGATAAAGCTGATGCAGTTACGAGATATTACAGTTTTTCGCAATCAGGAACAACCGGAACTGATAAAGCTATCTTAAATTTAAGATATTTGACTTCTGAATTAAATGGAAATACAGAATCAAATCTGGTACTTTGGGACCGCCATTTTTCCGGGAATGTTGAAGAGCACGGCAAAACCAATAATAGCACAATCAATCACTGGGTTGGAATTTCCGGTTTAACCATTTCGTATATTGCACCTACCACATTGGATAATAAAAGATGGGGGCTAGCCAATTACACTGCTGCGAAAAACACATGGGTTGGCGGTGAAAATACCAACTGGAACAATCCGGCTAACTGGACAGCAGGTCATTCACCCTATACTACCGATGATGTTTTAATTCCTGATGTATCCGGTGCTTCAACTAATTTCCCGGTTCTGACTTCGGATGTTGAAATTCACACGTTGGAAATTGCAGCTAATGCAACACTTACAGCAAATTCCTTTACATTAA
>CAIYTJ010000022.1 GCA_903929065.1 uncultured Bacteroidales bacterium
AGCAATTTGCATGTAAATTGCCTATTTATTTGTTAAATGCACATGCGCATTTTAATTTATTCCGTACATTTAAACAATAAATAAAAGTAAATTGTTCTCAAAATAAAAACTATTTTATGCTTATACTTCTCTCACCGGCTAAGATTCAAAACTTCAAACCTCAGGATATTGAATTTAAGCATACTATACCTGAATTTCTAAAAGAAGCCGGGCTGCTCATCAACCTGATGCGTGAATTATCTGCTTCGGAATTGAGTAAATTGCTGGATATTAATTCTAATTTATCTCATTTGAATATTGATCGTCATTTCAACTGGCAGAGACCGTTTACTCTTCAAAATTCCAAACAAGCTGTTATGGCCTATGACGGTGAAGTCTTTCGCGGGTTGAATGCAAAGACACTGAACCCGGATGAAATTGATTATATGCAAACTCATTTGCGTTTATTTTCGGGGCTATATGGTATTTTACGCCCGCTGGATTTAATTCAACCCTATCGGATTGATGTCAGTTCCAAACTCAAAAATCCGGATGGAAATGATTTATATGCCTTTTGGAGAAAGAAGGTTACACTTTCCGTTGCAAAAGCATTGAAAGAAACCGGAAAACCTGAACTAATACTGAATCTGGCTTCTTCGGAATACATTAAAACTCTTGACAAAAATAAAAAACTGAAAGTGTTGGATGTGGAATTCTATGAGTACAAAAACGATGCGTTCAAACAAATTGTAATGTACACCAAAAAAGCGCGTGGAATGATGGCACGGTATGTTATTCAGAACCGCATTGATGAAATAGAGGATTTAAAAGGATTTAATGCGGAAGGTTATTGGTTCAGCCCCCAAATGTCTACAGAAAGTAAAATTGTTTTTGTCAGATAATGCTTTGATTGATCAATGCAACCGTATGACAAGCCACAACACCGGCTGTTTCTGTTCGCAAACGACTATCTCCAAGGGAAACGGGTACAAATCCACCTGCAATTGCTTTTTCAACTTCTTCTAAGCTAAAATCGCCTTCCGGACCAATCAAAATTAAAACATCAGTTGATTTTTTGATTTCAGTTTGAAGTAATCGTTTATCCTGTTCGTAACAATGAGCAATAAACTTTTGATCAGCCTGATGATTTTTCATTAATTCATCAAAAGTACAAAGCGGATTTAATTGGGGGAAGTAAGCTTTTAGTGATTGTTTGGCAGCTGAAACAATGATTTTTTCCAGCCGTTCTTCTTTCACTATTTTTCGTTCGGAAAAGCGGCAAATAATAGGTGTAATTTCATCTATTCCAATTTCGGTAGCTTTTTCGATAAACCATTCGAGGCGTTCGATATTTTTTGTAGGTGCAATGGCAATATGGAGTTTGTAATCGCGTTTGCCGAACTCCGGTTTAGTTTCAATTATTTCAAAACCACAGTGTTTGGGATGCGGATTGGTAATTCTGGCTTCGTAATACCCTCCTACTCCATCCACAAGGGTAATCTTATCTCCGTTCTGAAGGCGCAACACTTTGACAGCATGTTGCGATTCTTCTTCGGGAAGAACACTTAGTGCAATGTTTGGAACGTAGAATAAAGCCATTTTTTTCAGTTATCAGTTATCAGTTAACAGTTATCAGTCAACAGAGAGCAGTGACAACTGATAACTGTTAACTGATAACTGTCAATAGATTTCTCCTTTAGCTGCCAGAAGTGTATTTTTTAATAACGACACTATCGTCATCGGACCAACACCACCGGGAACGGGTGTTATATAGGAGCATTTTGGAGCCACTTCATCAAATTTCACGTCACCACTCAATCTGAATCCGCTTTTCGTTTTATCCGATGGAACACGCGTGGTGCCAACGTCGATAATGGCAGCACCTTCTTTGACCATGTCGGCAGTCAAAAACTCCGGCATTCCCAAAGCTGCAATGATGATATCGGCTTGCAGACAAATTTCTTTCAGATTTTTAGTGCGGCTATGGCAAACGGTTACGGTTGCATCGCCCGGATAACCTTTTTGCATCATTAATGACGCAACCGGCTTTCCTACAATGTTGCTCCGACCAATTACCACGCAATTCTTACCGGCAGTCGGTATTTCATATCGTTTTAGCAATTCAATAATACCGGATGGCGTAGCGGAAACATAACATGGCAACCCAATGGACATTCTGCCAACGTTCACCGGATGAAAACCATCCACATCTTTGCGGTAATCAATGGCCTCAATCACTTTTTGTTCCGAAATATGTTTTGGCAAAGGCAATTGAACGATAAAGCCATCCAATTCCTTATCTTTATTTAATTCTTCAATTTTCGCAAGCAGTTCAGCTTCAGTTACATCATTTTCAAAAGTAATTTTAGAAGATTTAAACCCCACCTGTTCGCACGATTTTACTTTGTGTGCCACATAGGTTTCACTGCCACCATCATGTCCTACAATGATTACAGCCAAATGTGGAGCCCGTTTTCCGGTTGCCACAATTGCTTTTACTTCTTCGGCAATTTCCGATTTTACCTGATCCGAAATGGCTTTGCCATCAATTATCTTATACATTTTATAAAATTTGAAAGCTGAATCATTGAATCTACCAACTATCAACTATTAACTATCAACTGATTCTATCTTCTTTTTCCTATTTTCAATTTTCCCTGACTCATCGAAGCCATTTTCATCATTTTACTTGTCTGTTCGAATTGTTTCAGCAATCGGTTTACTTCAACGATAGTTGTTCCACTTCCTTTGGCGATACGTTGCTTCCTACTTCCATTCAATAAGGCCGGATTTTCGCGCTCACGTGCAGTCATGGAATGAATAATCGCTTCAATTCCTTTGAATGCATTATCGTCAATGTCAACATCTTTCAACGCTTTTCCCATTCCCGGAATCATGGCTGCTAAATCTTTAATATTCCCCATTTTTTTTATTTGCTCAATTTGGGAAATAAAGTCATTGAAATCAAACTGGTTTTTGGCAATTTTCTTTTGAATACGACGGGCTTCTTCTTCATCATATTGTTCCTGAGCACGTTCCACCAACGAAACAATATCACCCATTCCCAAAATACGATCTGCCATACGATCTGGATAGAACACGTCAAGCGCATCCATTTTTTCACCGGTACCAACAAATTTAATCGGTTTATTTACTACCGAACGAATTGACAAAGCCGCACCACCACGGGTGTCACCATCAAGTTTCGTCAGAATTACACCATCAAAATTAAGCCGGTCATTAAATTCTTTGGCAGTATTCACAGCATCTTGTCCGGTCATTGAATCAACAACAAACAAAATTTCCTGCGGATTAATCGCTTTTTTGATAGCGGCAATTTCGTTCATCATGGCTTCGTCAACTGCCAAACGACCAGCCGTATCGACAATCACCACATCATTGCCGTGTTGTTTTGCATATTTAATTGCTGCTTCGGCGATTGAAACCGGATTTTTGCTTTCCAAATCGGAATAAACCGGAACGCCAAGCTGTTCGCCTAGGACTTTCAACTGTTCGATAGCCGCCGGACGATAGACGTCACAAGCAACCAAAAGCGGATATTTACCACGTTTGGTTTTTAATAAATTAGCAAGTTTTCCTGAAAAAGTAGTTTTACCCGAACCTTGCAAACCTGACATTAAAATCACGGAAGGATTGCCTTTCAAATTAATGTCCACGCTTTCACCACCCATCAATTCAGCCAGTTCGTCGTGAACGATCTTCACCATCAACTGATTTGGTTTCAACGAAGTAAGCACGTTTTGACCCATTGCTTTTTCTTTGACCGTTTCGGTAAAAGTTTTGGCAATTTTATAGTTTACATCGGCGTCCAACAAAGCTTTACGCACGTCTTTAAGCGTTTCAGCTACATTGATTTCGGTGATTCTTCCTTCACCTTTTAGTATTTTAAACGACCTTTCAAGTCTTTCACTTAGAGATTCGAACATAACTTCTTGATTTTTTTTGAGAGCACAAAGGTACAAAAAAACGCTTTATTATCAAATCAATCTGATTCTCAAATAATGCATTATTTTTAATTAAGTTGATTATCGACAAATTCAATTAAATCGGGAAAGAATAATTTAAACTGTTTTTCCAGCTCAACACTATTTTGAATCAGGAATTCAATTGTCTCATCAGGTTTTAAAGCAGAAACTTTGTGAAATGCCATGATTTCGAGTGAACGTTTTAATCCTTCCAGCGTAGAATATTTTTCTAACCGATTGGTTGAAATAAAATGAAAAATGAATCCTTTTACCCTTGTTGGTAAATATTTATAATTAATGACTGCTGCAATATAAAATTTAAAAGCAAAAAATTTCAATGACATACCCTTTGAGTATTCATTGAAATTTTTTGCCAGAAAATAATCGAAATACATATCCAGGATTATTCCTGAATACCGTCCGAAAACGGGTCTTATAAAAGCTTTCGTATCAGTTACAACCGGATGATTATCCGTAAAATGATCTATTTTTCGGTGTAAAACTATTCCTTTTTGTATCCGTTTGGGAAATGTTTCAAATTTGCTTCCCTTTACAAAATCGCCGATAAAATTCCCAATTGCGATTTTGGAATCGTTTTTTGATAAGAAAATATGGCTTAAATAGTTCAATATAAACTGTATATTAAAGCAAAATTACTTTAGATTTAATTTCTTTTTTTC
>CAIYTJ010000023.1 GCA_903929065.1 uncultured Bacteroidales bacterium
ATTTATAAGAAACACAACAAGGATATGGATGATCTGGTAACAAGCATCAGGAAAAGCGAACTGATAAAAATGATGAAGGATAATGATTACAAGGGCAAGGTTACTTATAAATTGCGCTCAATAAAATCTCTCAACAATAAGACGATATATCAACTCACTTTGAATCAAATGCGCTCCATTGTACTCTATAAGATGCTCAAGAATAATAAGCATAAGAAGTAAATAGTTAATTAAATCTGCTAAGATTTAGGCTGCAATGAGTGTGAGGTAAGGTGTAGATCAATTTGTATATCTTTATAGGGTTTACTGACAAAACCGAAGTAGGGCATGCCAAAATTTACAATAAGAGAGCTAATCAATGGTAAAGGCGATGTATGTCAATACTATTAGACCTGCCAACCCCTAAATTATTTACCAGGAATTGCTGCGGCAGACCTTTCTGCTTCAACATAACACTTATGCGATTCATATAATCGAATTGGTACACAATGTACTAAATGGAACTGAACCTGTTCATCCTAATTGAACAAAGAAACGAAGGTTTATTCGGTGAACAGAGTATCACCAAAATTTATTACTTGACCTCGTTTATCGCAGCTCTATCTTCAAAACGACTGTTTTTTGTCGATTTATAGACTCGAAATAAGACTTAATAATTCCTTAACATTGGCAAATCAAGCTTGGTCATTTAATGCAATACAAATAGGTAAATGTATAAAATGAAGATAATCAATGTCAATTTATTTTAAGCTAAAAGGAAGTCGAAAGTTGTGTTTAGCTAAAGCAAAACGCCTGAAAACCTTGCCTGTATTGACTTTCAAGAAAATAAGAGGTTGGTTTTTTCAGGTGTTATTCTTACTTTTGTAAAGCAGTAGCGATTTGAATAAGGTGCAGTACAAATCACAATTGAGTTCCAGAAAATGTGCTGCAAAATGAACGTAGTGGAAATTTATTAGGGGGAAACAGAATATCAACAATTTATTAATTAAAAATAACATGCGAAAGCATGAATGGGAGAATTACGTTTTAAACAATACACATTAATAAAATATTTCATAACAATTTAAAACTACAAAAAATGAAAAACACCAAAACAAGTAACGTTACGAAGAAGGTTTGGTATGTAACGGAGATTAATAATGCCCAATCCATCAGAGAGGATGGCATATGGAGATACTTAATGCGGGATTATAACCCAATTATAACCGAATTAGAAATGACGTATTACATGTCGTTATATGATAACTTATTCATTCCTGACTACATAGCATTTCACAGTGTTACTCACTCCACTGGGTCATTAAAATATCTGCTTGTTGAAATAGACGCAGCTGGAATAAAAGGAAAATATCTTCCAGATCAAGGCGACAATGGAAATCCATCAAAATATTTGAGGCAGATCTCTCAATTCCGAATTGAACCGCAGTATATTCTGAATATTGAAGAGAAGGAAGTTGACATGGACAACTTAATGGACTTTAGCAATAAACGGATTTTGGGGTTAAGGGAAGAAGCGGAAATTAATCACAGAATCCAAAGCACCAAAACAATATCGAGAAATTATCGTTGTGAAGTCTTTAGCCCAAGGAAGAAAACCCTCGAAAATAGGTATTACTCAGAAGTGCGTTCGACAGCACGTCTAAATAGTAGGATTATCAATTACTTTCAAAATCAACCCATAGATAAAAAATAATGGCGAGCAGATTAACCTGGTTGCATAATGAAAACATATTGCCAGACTGCCCCAAATTAAATCTAATTATCTAACAAACCAATGTCAAACTTCAAAATAGCCACATCATTATAAATACATTACTTATTAACATTTTAGACATATTTTTATGATAACAAAAACAATGACCGATCAAGATATTAGCAACGAGATTTTTGCTGATCTAAACGCTTTCAGAAGCAATGGAAAAATGAGGAAACTACTAAACGATTATCATACGATGAGAAAACGCAATAAGATATCTAAAAACTTGCCTTATGCTCGCTGCTTTGATGTCGTAAGCGAATCTAAGAATAATTGGTTATTCATTTTGAGCAAAGCTCCATCGTCAAAAAAATATAGAACTACTGATGATGTCAACACTCCTCTTCTCCTTCACTATGAATCAACTGAAGGTGTCATGGTAATCAAAGTAACGACCAGTGGTGGATTAGATTTCTACAATAGTAATTTCTTCGACACATACAATGAAGCTATGAACCTGAACCTGCAAAAAACAATTGAAATAGCAAAACATTTCTTTATAAATAATGGCTACTATTCAGCGGGATCAATGTATATAGGGGATGAGGAATACGTGCTATGTAAATGCAAGGAAGGCTTTTTACTTGGGGATATTTCTGAAGACAAAAAACGTATAATAATGCTGTCATTCATTTCCAATAATTCGTCTGGTGACCTATTGCGTATTGGTAATGACTTAATCGATAGTCTTCAGAAAACCATAGAAGAACAATTAAATGAAAGCGACTTCAATAGAGAGAAGTATTTCGTAAATGCGGATGTTTTATCTAACATTCGAGCTGCCTGATGAGCTGCTTAATATTTATCATTAGTTACTCCAAACATTCTGGATATTGATCTTTAATGTAATGATACATAGCATCACGAAAAAGGTCAGATCTTTTTCGACATGTTAACCCTACCAGGTTATCAAGCCTTTTTTTCTCCACTTTATTGATTCTTAATCTTACAAACTCATCTTTCTTTAGCTTTTCCATAAATGTATTTTTATATAAGTATAAGCATTTGTGGTAAAAAGTAAACCCTAAAGAAATATTTCTTCCGCTGACTTGACTTTTTGTAATCCATGCTTATACTTATATAAAACATACAATATGAACGAAAAATATCTGGTAACATTTCATGATGTCCCTGTTGTTACTAAGCCACCCAAATGTGAAATCGGTTACATCAGCAATAGGCTAACCATACCAACTGGATGGACAATGAATGAAATTGTAACGTTTACAACCAAACCTTACAGCTTCACCTGGTGCCCATCAGTATATCATGGCACCAGAAGCAATGATAACTGGAAAGGTCAAGGCATATTTGCTTTGGACTTCGACAGCGGGATAACACCAGAAGAAATATTAAATAGGTTTAAAGCATTTGATATTACTCCTAACATAATATATTATTCATTCAGTGATACACCACAGTTGAGAAAATTTAGGGTTATATTAATATGTGATTGTATGCTTTTAGATATAGACCAGGCAGCATACATTAGGGAAAGTCTTGTTGAGATTTTCCCAGAATCAGATCAAACTTGTAAAGACGCAGCAAGGATGTTTTTTGGGGGATTACATGGTGAAGTGGTTAGCGAAGCAACTATCCCTTTAGAAGAATTAATACATTTTATTGGTATTAATACAATAACTAAGGATAAAAATCAAACAAGGAAAATTGCAAAAAAAAAGGTAACCCTATATAATATATATAAGGATACCTTTAAATCTGCAAATATTGATAATATCATCGATGATACCACTTCACCATTAGTTTCCCCCGAAGACACATCCGTTAATAAGTATCTGGAAAATATAAAAAAGAATGATTTTGACTATCAAAAAGCAACAAATAAGGTAAAAATATTCAAAGATTTTAAAGAAGGTAAAAGGTTAAGCCATAAGGAACTCTTTGGTCTTGCTACCAGTCTTGCCTGGACAAAGGGTGGATTGAAGTTGATGAAATCAACCATGCTTCAGTTTAACGAAGAGGGTAAAACGGATTACAGCCAAAATAACCTGAACATTTTACCATATGTACGGTTGATGAGTTACCGACCACAGTGGTTAAAGAAATACTCTCCTTATCCTGAAGATCATGAATATTCAAATCTGATTTCGGCAGTTAGAGAACCCAGAGGTGTAATAGAAGTTATAGAACCCAAAAAGAAGATGGAGCTGCCTGAAGCAGAGGTTATTATGAAAAAAACATTGGAACGGGTAATCAAAGAAAATAACAATAAAATTACCATAATAAAATCTTCCACTGGGATTGGTAAAACGGAATTATTAACCTACTTGACTGAAAGTATCCTTGCGTTCCCAACCCATGAACTTATCAATGAGGTTAAATCTCGGATGAAGGTTGGATATGCTACCACACCACCTATCCCAACATTCTTTGAGCATTCCCTTAACGAAAACATCGGGTATCTGTATAGGACTGGATTAAACACAGAAGTGCATAAACGGATTAAAGCGATTGGCTTTGATAATCAGTACAGGTTATACCAACCAAATGACGTTAAGCTTGCCAAGGAGTACATAAAGAATAACAACAACGCCTTGGCTTCTACATCAACGATACTTACCACCCATGTCAGAGCATTATACAATGATTTCAAACACAATACCATCATATTTGACGAAGATCCGCTGGGTAGTCTTATCGAAATAAAGAAGCTGGATACAAAGGATCTGTTTGCCGTAAATAGCGGGCAAAATAGTCAGGAAGGGACAATAAATGCACTTACGTATATCTTACAACAAAAGCCTGGGGAAATAACTAATACACCACAATGTGACATAGATAACGATCTCTTAATCAGAGCCATACTATGGTCAGATGTGTCTTCCAATCTTATTCAGTTTTTTAGCAGTGACTATTTTGTTAGGGATACCAGGTTTAACCACTTGGTACATTACGTTACCCATCGGAGAATACCAGATGATAAAAAAGTGATCATAATGTCTGCAACGGCACCCGTTGAGATTTATAAGGCACTATATGGAGATAGAGTCGATGTAATCGATATCGC
>CAIYTJ010000024.1 GCA_903929065.1 uncultured Bacteroidales bacterium
TCTCTACTTCCATAATGCAACCGATGTATTAAATAATTGGTAATTTTTCAAGTCTTAATTTTCAATTTCTATTGAGTCCCCAAATTTCTGTATTTTTTTTGAATATATCAAACAAAATCAGGGTTTTTGTTGATTTAATTTAAAAATATTATCCCAAAAGCGACTTTTTGTGTAATGTTTTATCTTGAATTTTCTTTTTTATTGAAAGAATGCAATTTGCGAAGTGTCTAAATTCAATCGTAAAACAAATTAAATGAAAATTCACATGCTCTTTGAATGAATTAGCGAATTATAGTGCTATTTTTGTATCTTAATTGAGAAAAATCAGGTAATTGTTTAATGAAATAACATAACTTATTGATGGATAAAACATTTGATGAAGTGTTGAGACGTGTCAGGGAAATTGAAATTCCGGAAACATTTGATATGGTAGTGGCGATTGCAAATGGTGGAATTATACCGGCAGCCATGATTAACCAGCGTTTAGGCTGTGAATATCACTTACTGAAACTGAATTTGCGTGATGCAATGCAAAATAAGTTATATGACAAGCCTAAATTGTTGGCTGAAATTGATTTCGATTTTAGGGGAAAACGCATTTTATTAGTGGATGACCGTGTGAAAACAGGTACAACACTTGAGTTTGCCAAAGAATTACTTTCGGATGCTGCTCAAGTGAAAACACTTGCTGTGAACGGAATAGCCGATTACTGTTTATATAATGAGATGTGTTTCAGATTCCCCTGGATTGTTTAAATTAATTCATAATTTTGAATTCATAATGTGTAATTTAAAACAACATTAACAAGATAAAGTATTATCTTTGCAACCGAATTATGAATTATGCATTATGAAATATGCATTAAAGAAAAAGCGTTCTGTATTTTATGATTAATCGAGTATTACTGCGTATTAAGATTATCCAAATCTTATATTCCTATTACAAAAGTGACAGCAAATCGTTGCCTCTGGCTGAAAAAGAGTTGTTCCACAGTATCCGGAAAACCTACGATTTATATTTTCACCTTCTGCAATTGTCTGTCGAAATAACCCGCTTTGCTGCAGAAAAGATTGAAACCAAACGCAACAGGCTTCGCCCAACCGAAGAAGATCTACATCCAAACACCCGTTTTATTGATAATACATTCATTGCACAACTGTCTGAAAACTTACAGTTTAATGAATATCTTACTGCCAATAAACTTTCGTGGGTAAATGATTCTGAAATTATCAAAGTTCTTTTTGAAGAGATTATCGTTTCCGATTTTTATGCCGAATATATGAATGCTCCTGAAGCCGGTTATGCAGCTGATAAGGACATTTGGCGTAAAATTTTCAAGAAAATCATTCTTCAAAGCGAAGATTTGGATGATTCCATTCAGGATCAGAATATATACTGGACTGATGACATTGAAATGGTAGTGAGTTTTATAATTAAAACCATCAAAAGGTTTGATGCTGCGAATGGTCTGGATCAGCCGCTCTTACCTATGTTTAAGGATCAGGAAGATGCTGAATTTGCCACCAAATTGCTTCGAAGCGTTTTGTCCAAAGCAAATGATTTGCGTAATATGATTGATGCAAATACAAAAAACTGGGAAATTGACAGAATTGCGTTCATGGATATTGTTATTATGGAAGTAGCTTTGGCCGAATTGCTTGATTTTCCAACCATTCCGGTGAATGTTACACTCAACGAATATATAGAAATTGCTAAAAATTACAGTACAGAGAAAAGTGGAACTTTCATAAACGGAGTGCTCGATAATATAGTTGGTCAACTTAAAAAGGAAAATAAGCTAATTAAAGTGGTGATGTTTAGCGATAATAAAAAATAAAAAACTATTTTTGCATTATAAATTTTAAAAAGGAAAGAAAATGAATTTATTAAGTATTTTATTACAAGCAGCCGCTCCGGGAGCCGGAGGCGGAATGGGTGGCTTACAGCCAATATTATTGATGGCATTGATATTTGTGGTTTTCTATTTCTTCATGATTCGTCCACAGGCAAAACGTCAGAAAGAAATTAAAAAACAACGTGAAGCTATGAAACAGGGTGATACTGTAGTAACTTCCGGTGGCATTTACGGTAAGGTGAAAGACATTAAAGAAACAACTGTAACTGTTGAAATCGCTGATAAAGTATTGATTAAAGTAGACAAGAATTCAGTTTTTGCTACTGCTGATGATGCAAAAACAGAAGTAAAATAATTTAATCAATGGCTGAAAAAGGCGGCATACGGTTTTTCAAGTACTATTTGCAAAAGCTTAAATTATTCTTTACATCAAAAGATATTTTAAGCTTTTTGCTTTTTCTTGCCATTTCCGCCGGATTCTGGTATGTTCACGCATTGGGAAAAGAACGGGAGAAATCTATTGTTGTGCCAATTAAATACGTTGGATTTCCGGTTAATCTTGCCATGATAAACAATCCACCTACCGAAATAGAATTGAATGTTAAGGATCAGGGAATGCGGCTTTTTGATTACTCTAAAACCAATTTAACACCGATAATTATAGATGTGAGCAGTGCTTTTCATCAACGGGGTGAAATTCTGATTACTTCTGATCAATTGAAATCAAAAATCGCCCGTTATCTGAAACCTACAACGATGGTTATGGATATACATCCTGATTCCATATTAATTCAGTATGAGAAATTAAGCAGTAAGGTTGTTCCGGTTCAATTTAATGCCAATCTCGAACTTGCACATCAGTATATGCTTAGTGATGATATTAAGATTCTGCCAAACCGATTGACAGTTTATGGTCCAAAGCATATACTTGATACATTAAAATATATCCCGACTGAGTGTCCTGTTTTTACAAATCTGAATGATACAACTACCTTTCGTTGTAAGCTAAAGCCCATGAATTTAGTACATTATTCAATAAAAGAAGCTAAAATTACTATTTTTGTGGAACAATTTACAGAAAGGAAAGTACAGCTACCGGTTGTTGCATTTAATTGTCCGGTTGATTTGTCTGTTCGTACCTTCCCTGCATTTGTTAATGCTACCTATACAGTTGGTTTGAGCCAGTTTAAAATGCTTAATCCTTCTGATATTCAAGTGTATCTGGATTATAATGATCTTAAAATTGATAAATCGAGTAAGCATTTATTAAAAGTAAAAAATAATTCAAAGCATATATCAAATATCAGAATCTCTCCTTCAGAAGTTGAGTTTATTCTCGAAAAAAAATAAAATTATCTTTTCCTGCCAAACAAAGATATTATACATGAAAAATATTCAAATGGTTGACTTAAAAAGTCAATATGAAAAAATAAAAGTTGAAATTGATGCAGGTATTCAGGAAGTCATTGACAGTACTGCATTTATTAAAGGAGGAAAAGTTGTTGATTTTCAGCATAATCTTGAAAAATATCTAAATGTAAAGCACGTCATTCCGGTTGGAAACGGCACCGATGCGTTGCAAATTGCACTTATGGCGCTGGATTTAAAACCCGGCGATGAAGTAATTACCCCTACTTTTACGTTTATTGCCACCGCGGAAGTGGTTGCTTTACTCGGGCTTACTCCGGTTGTTGTGGATGTGGATTTTGATACATTCAATATTTCCATTGAATCACTGAAAAAAGCTATTACACCAAAAACCAAAGCCATAGTTCCGGTTCATCTTTTCGGTCAAA
>CAIYTJ010000025.1 GCA_903929065.1 uncultured Bacteroidales bacterium
GTATCCTTTATCTAAATAACTCAATATCTTTTGATTGCGAGTTTTAGTAAAAAAAGTTTCTTTGGTTTCTTGTGTTCCTACTTTACGACCTCTGTAAAGTCCTTTATGTTTAGCAATTTCAATGCCTTCTTTCTGTCGTTGAAGTATCATTTGTCTTTCAAAATTGGCCATTATTGATAAAATGCTGATTATCATTTGTGAGACTTCGTCCTGTGAGCCATCGCTTTTAAAATTGGTGAGATTTGGGTTTCTACACACTACTTTAATTCCCATCTCTGTAAGTTGTTGCCAAACTTTAAGCACATCCAAAGAATTTCTACCTAATCGGTCTATGGAGTGGATTTCAAGATGAGTAAGTTTTTTCTTATCAATCAGTTCTTTTATCTGCGAACCTTTTGGACGGTCAAAAAATTCAATTGAGCCAGAACATTTGTCAGTGAAAACATAATCAAATCCGTTGAGGTCTTGAAGTTGCCGTTCGTCGTTCTGTTCCTGTGTGCTTACTCTTGAATAATAGACTTTCATTTGATACTATTTATAAGTGATTACTTGACTATGCTAAAATAGTATTTAAAACGTCAATAACCTAATGTTTTCGCACTTTTTTTTTAATTATTTTGATACTCGTTAGAGTGTAGTCCAAAATAGTAGTAATTGATAAACTCAATATTAAAAGAAAGAAGCAATACTTTCACGAAGAATGATAATTTCAAGATGAATTGTTCTACTTTTGAAAAAAAAAATATATGGAAGTGACTGGTTTCAATAATGAGAGGCATAAAATTTACAATGGAGATGCTATAAAAGTTTTGAGTGAATACATTGAAGATGAGAGTATTGATTTAATATTTGCTGATCCTCCATATAATATTGGAAAAGATTTCAACGGTTATAAAGATAAATGGGATAAAGATGAAGATTATTTGAACTGGTGTTATACTTGGATTGAGTTATGTATTCGTAAATTGAAAAAAGGCGGTAGTTTTTATGTAATGACATCTACACAATTTATGCCTTACTTTGACATTTTCATTAGAGATAAGATGTCAATTTTGTCAAGAATTATCTGGTCTTATGATAGTTCTGGTGTTCAAGCCAAGAATTATTACGGTTCTATGTATGAGCCGATTTTATTCTGTGTCAAGGATGCCAACAATTATACTTTCAATTCAAGTGATATTTTAGTTGAAGCAAAAACTGGTGCCAAACGAAAACTAATTGATTATAGGAAAGACCCTCCTCAACAATATAATACTGAAAAGGTGCCTGGTAATGTCTGGGATTATGCGAGAGTAAGATATAGAATGAGTGAATATGAAAATCATCCAACTCAAAAGCCAGAGGCACTATTAGAAAGAATTATAAAAGCAAGTTCCAATATAGATGATGTAGTTTTAGACCCATTTTCTGGTAGTTTTACGACTTGTTTTATGGCTAAATCGTTAGGTAGAAAATCTATTGGCATTGATATTCAAGAAGATTACATTAAAATTGGATTACGTAGATTAGAACTACTAAATGATTACAAAGGCGAAACATTAGCAAGACCACTGAAAATTTATGAACAAGATAAGAATACAAACTTACCTACACTATTTTAATCTACAAAATTTATGGAACATCAATTTACGCAAGTAATTAAAGGAATTCTAAAAACAAAGTTTAATGAACTTGGTTTATCAGTCTTTGAAAAGAGCACTCTTATTCAATATATAAATGAAAAAACACGTTCAGCAAATAGAGGTTCTAAATCAAGGTCAAGTTTTGCGAATTTATATGCGATTTATGTGATTTTAGAAGATTACCTAAAAAAGAATTTTGATAAAAATGGTAATTACAAAAATTATGAAGGTGCTATGTTTCGTGATTTGTTTAAACGACAACGAGAATTACCATTTGGCGGAAGTCTACAAAATCACGCTTTGAATAACAGAATGAATTCAGAGTTTCAAAAATATTTTCCTACCGTTGAAGTATTACCGATAATCAGAAATCTTGAAACTAACAGATATTGGATAAATGAAAATCTTATAAAAGTTGAGGTTTCTGGAAATGAAATAAATCTGGCGGAAGTAATAATTTTAGTAATTGATGAGTATATTACTACAAAGATGGACTCTTTTCAGCGGTTTATAAGTGCTTGTGAAGAACTTGTAGAAATAGGGAAAACAGAGCCAGAAAAAATTGAAGAATTTATTTTAAGTTTAATCGCACCAAAACAAGACGCAAGATTATTTGAAATAGTCAGTTATTCAATATTAAAGTTTTTTTATACTGATAAAATAATTATTTGGGGATTTGAGTTTGACAAACTGAATAGTGAGAATTTGAAGTTGTATAAAACTGGAAGGACAAATGCTAATGATGGTGGAATTGATTTTGTTATGAAACCTCTTGGCACATTTTTTCAAGTGACCGAGACAATTGATTTTAAAAAATACTTTTTAGATATTGATAAAATTCAAAAATATCCAATAACATTTGTCATAAAGTCAGATGAACCAGTAGATGTCTTATACAAACGAATTAAATCAAACGCTCTTAAATCGTATTCAATTCTTTCAATTGTTGAGAAATATATGGATTGTATTGAAGAAATTATTACAATTTCTACTTTAAAAGATAGATTTCGTGAGGCGGTAAGAAATGAACACTTGAAAGAAATTTTAGATGAAATAATTCTTCAAAGTAAAGTAGAATTTAATGTTGAGGATGCTGATGAGATTGATGAGGAAGATACTACATATAAACTTCAACTTTAATGAATAGATGCCATATTGAGTTTTAGTAATTCATTATTTAGTGTTTATGAACATTGATATTTCATTATTA
>CAIYTJ010000026.1 GCA_903929065.1 uncultured Bacteroidales bacterium
GTATATGCTGAGGGTGAGAATACTTCAATTAAAATTGTTTCAGACAAACTCGAAGAAATAAACGGTCAAGTTGAGCTTGCGGTTTGTGATTTCAATGGAGTTGTTTTACAGAAACGAACAATTCCTGTAACCCTGAAAGCGAATGCTGTGACGAACATTATGAAAGAAGAAATCAATAAATTGACCAAAAACATTAATGGTAATTATCTCACAATCAAACTAAAAAGTAAAAATGAAATTATTGCAAAGAAGAATTACTTTTTTACTCAACCAAAAAACCTGGAACTTACAAAACCAATTATTATTTCTAAAGTCGAAAAGCAAAATTCTGATTGGATTGTAACATTGAAGTCTAACGTTTTAGCTAAAGATCTTTATCTGAACTTCCCAGGGATTGAAGGTTTTTTTAGCGACAATTATTTTGATTTGCTTCCGGGAGCTGAACGCAGAATTATTTTTACACCGAAAGATAAATCAATGCCAACGAAACAATTGGAAATGATTTCTTTAATTGATAGTTATTGAACACTTTAAACTTTTTTATGCGAATTCATTTAAAATATCTGATTTTTAATCTTTTCATTTCTGTTGGGATTTTTGCACAGGTTGAACGTGTACCCACTTTTAAGACATTTGTTCCGTTGGTATCTTATAGCGAGGCTGACAAACGAAGTCAGGAAATAGTTTCAAAAATGACTTTGACTGAAAAAATAAGCATGACTAGTGGTTTCAATAGTTTTTTTATCAAGGGATTTCCCGAATACGGTATACCACAACTTTACATGTCCGATGCCAGTGCAGGTGTTCATATTCGCAAGGAATTGAGTAATGGAATGAAGAAATCAGTATCATTTCCGGCGCCAATTGCATTGGCAGCTACCTGGAATCGTACTTTAGCTCACGACATGGCAAAATCGATTGGTGAGGAATGTCGCATAGGTGGAACTGCCATTCTTTTAGGTCCAGGTCTGAATATCTATCGTATTTCTCAAAACGGTCGAAACTTTGAGTATTTCGGTGAAGATCCATATCTGGCTGCACGGATAACGGAGAATTACGTAGTTGGGATGCAAAGCACCGGAACGATGACAACATTGAAGCATTTTTTGTGCAATAATAATGAGCATCATCGTAGGCTGAGCGATGCTGTGGTAGATGAACGAACCTTACACGAAATTTATTTACCTGCATTTAAAGCCGGAATTGATGCAGGTGCTTTGGGTGTAATGACTTCATACAACATGGTGAATGGTGAATATACAGCCGAAAGTAAAACTTTGGTCGATACATTGCTTCGTCGTGAATTAGGATTTAAAGGCTTGGTGATGTCAGATTGGAGATCGGTTTACAATGCTGAAAAAGCTATCAAATCAGGACTTGATCTGGAAATGCCCGGTGATTATGCCGATTGGTTAAAAGCATTGGGCAAAACTCCATTTCAACATCTGAAACATGAAGCAACTCAATTACTTTCAAAAAACAAAATCACCGAATCTGATATTGACAGAATGGTGAAAAGTACCATTCGTTCATGCATTATGATGGGATTGTATGAAAGACCGGTTCAGGATACTTCTTTCATGAAAAACTATTCTAAACACGAGCAAGTTGCACTTCAGGTTGCACGAGAATCGATTGTATTGCTTAAAAATAATCAAAATCTGTTGCCTGTTATTCCGGCTGATTTTCAAGGAAAAATTCTGCTAACCGGACCATTTGCCAATAAATTAGCTTTTGGAGGTGGTTCTGCAGCAGTTGATGGATACAACAACGTGCTTTTAAACGATGCATTGAAAAAAGTGTATGGCGAAAAAATTGATTATATTCAAACTCCAACAGACCAACAAATAAAATTAGCTAAAGTAGTTTTTCTAAGCATTGGAACACCTGATCGCGAAGGGATTGACAGACCTTTTGCTCTGCCCGATTCAATTGAAAAGTTTGTAAAGAAAGTTACAAATCTCAATTCAAATACGGTTGTAATTGTGAATTCAGGTGGTGGTATTCGGATGACAGACTGGTGTTCTAAAACCCGTGCAATTTTATATGCATGGTATCCGGGACAAACTGGAAATACTGCTCTTACAGAAATTATAAGTGGGAAAGTTAATCCTTCAGCCAAGTTGCCAATAAGCATTGAAAGAGAGTTTTCTGACTCTCCTGGGGTAGACTACAAAAAGGATAATGAGTCGTTCAATATGCCCTGGCAGGACGAATATAGTTTTCGGTTTCCTGTAAATCACATTGCATATAAAGAAGGAGTATTAGTCGGATATAGGTGGTACGAAACAAAAAAAATTCAACCTTTATTCCCATTCGGGAGCGGATTGTCATATACTCATTTTGATTATTCTGATTTTAAAATTGTTTCACAAAATAAAGAAAAAGTTGAAATTTTATTCAAGTTGAAAAATGATGGTAAAGTTGATGGAAGCGAAGTCGTTCAGGTTTATATACATAACAATGATTCCACTGTTCTTCATCCGCTGAAAGAACTGAAAGCATTCAACAAAATAGATCTGAAAAAAGGCGAAACAAAAACAATATATTTTACCTTGACAGCAGATGATTTTTCATTTTTTGATGTTAAACATAACAACTGGTCATTTATGTCTGGTAAGTTTGATATATTTGTTGGCAGTTCTTCAAGTGATATACGATTGAAAAAAAATATTAAGTTCAACTAAAACTTTCCTTTCTTTGCAAAATTGCTGTAAAAATTTCAACATTACTTCATAAAAGATCAACCTTCTTATTAGGGTAAAATATATAAATATACGTCTAAATTGGGACTGCTGTTATAGTCAACCAACCATTATTAACCAATAAAACCATTAAATTTGTCGTAAATGACTAAAAAAGAAATCAATAGACTATAGCCTTAGGTTAGAAATTGATTTTAAGCAATAATTGCAATTATAACTGAAACATTTAATTAAAATATGAATACATTGAAAAATCTAATTCTTCGGCAACAAAGTTCTGTTAAGATTTTGATTGCATTATTTTTTTTCTGTGCCCTACAGGTTAATTTGGTTGCACAGAATTCTAAAAGTGAACAAAAACCGATTACCGGACTTGTGGTTGATGCAAAAGGAGAAGCCATTATTGGTGCGAGTGTTATCGTTAAAGGAACTTCAAATGGCACTGTCACAGACATTAACGGCTCATTTAAGATGAATGTTCCCGGCGATGGTAAAATAGTTGTGTCCTATATCGGTTATCAAAAACAAGAAATTTCAGTTAACAGCAAGTCCAGTTATAAAGTTGTTTTAACAGAAGACAATAAAGTATTGGATGATGTGGTGGTAGTCGGATATGGTCAGGCGAAGAAAAAAAGCTTTTCAGGGTCGGCTGCAAATGTAAAATCGGAGGATTTGGTTGCCCTCAAAACTCTTTCGCCCACTCAGGCATTGCAAGGTAGAGCTTCCGGGGTTAATGTTACCACATCGTCCGGTATGCCCGGAGCTCCGACCACGATTCGTATTCGAGGTATTAATTCAATTAATTTGAGTAATGATCCTCTGTGGATTATTGATGGAGTTCCAATGTATTCTGGTGGAGGTTTGGAAGCCAGTTCCAGTACTGTTTCACAAGACCCAATGTCGATGATTAATCCGAATGACATTGAATCAATAGATATTCTGAAAGATGCTGCCTCAACTGCTATTTATGGATCAAGAGCATCAAATGGAGTAATAATGGTTACAACAAAATCCGGCAAAAAGCAAGAGTCAAAAGGTACAATTAACGTTGATTATTCTACAGGTTTTAGTAATCTAACCCGTACTGCAAAAGATATTGGATTTGCCAATACGCAGCAATGGATAGCCATGGCAGATAAAGCCATACAGTATTCCACAAATAATCCTGCTGCTTTATTTCAACCATCTATGGTTTTGGATTTAGCCAAAGTTCCATTTACACCCCTCACACGCGACCAGGCGTTGCAAACTAATTCAGATTGGGTAGATCAGGTTATCAGAACCGGTCAATATCAGGATGTAAATCTGAATTTTACACGTGGTTTTGAAGGAGGTTCTGTATACTCATCATTTAATTACAGAAATGACCAGGGAGTATTGAAAAATAATGATGTTAGCAGAATAACAGGTCGGGTAAACACAGATTTTTCAATCATTAAAAACTTACAGATAGGAACAAATCTGGCTTTCTCTTATTCAAACAACAATAGAGTTAAGACCGGATATTCCGGATCGATAGGTGGAGGAGGCGGAAGTACTGGTGCATTTGAAGCTGCGAACAGAAATGCACTACCATGGATGCCAATATATGATTCAACCAACCCAACTGGTTATTGGAGTGCAAGTTCAGGCAACTTGGCAGCTAACAATGATCGTAGTTTTATTCAGGACTATGTAAATCAATACAGAATTGTTGGAAATACTTATGCTGAACTTAAAATTGCTCCGGTAAAAGGCTTGTCATTACGCACCGAATTTGGGCTGGACTACATTAATAACTCAAGCGTTGATTGGTTGAATGGAATTATTACCGAAGATGGTAAATCCTATGCATTGGATCAAAATGTAAATAATTTTGTTTATAACTACAATTTTTATGCGAAATATAATAATACAATAGGTGTTCATTCATTTAGTTCTGTATTAGGAACTGAAAGTACAAGCATGAATGCATGGACAAGATTAATGGAAGCGAAAGGACTAACCGGTCAGTTTCCTGAATTAGGGGCAAATGCAGCTACAATTTTGCAAATGTCATCAAAATTTTCAGATGAAAGCTATCTGAGATCATATTTCTTCAGAACTGATTATAGATTGATGGATAAATATGTACTTGCAGTAAGTCTGAGAACAGATGGATCTTCTAAATTTGCAAACGATCAACGTTGGGGTACTTTTGGAGCTATTTCAGGCGCATGGCTTTTGTCAGAAGAATCTTTTTTTGGAAATTTCAGAAATACCATGAATCAGCTGAAATTAAAGGCTAGTTTTGGTCAGATGGGTAATAATGCAATTCCAAGCAGCCGTTTTAATAATACTTGGACTAATAGTGCTTCTACCAGATATGGATTACTCGGAGATATTCCTGCAGGTACAACTATGACCGGAATTGGTAATCAAGAGATTACCTGGGAAACAACAAATAGCGTTGATTATGGCATTGACTATGGTTTTTTAAACAATCGAATTTCCGGCTCACTCGAAGGTTATTATAAAAAGAACCAAAAAATGCTTTTACAAGCTGCCCTACCCGTCTCAACAGGAGTTGGTGGAAATTCAATTTGGGAAAATGTAGGTGATATGGCAAATTATGGTGTTGATTTTTCAATATCAAGTAAAAACATAGACACCAAGGATTTTTCGTGGAGCACAGATTTTAATATTTCAACTAATCAAAATAAAGTGTTGAGTTTAACTCCTGAATCAAATGTAGGTGGTAAAGGGGTTGGATATTCTTCCGGAACACGTGCGATTACCGGCCAATCTTTAGGTACTTTCTTTATGGCCGATTATGCAGGGATTGATCTTGATAAAGGTGTGGAAATGATTTGGGAAATTAATCAGGATACGTATAATAAAACCGGGGAAACAGTAAAAACCGGTCGAAAAATCCCAGCAACCTACGAAAACGTATCGCTTAATCGATATTTATTTAAAGATAAAACCGTTATTCCAACATATTATGGTGGACTCAATAACACCTTTAAATCGCATGGATTTGATTTGAATATCTTCTTTACTTTCTCCGGAGGTAATTACATTTATGATTATAACATGCAAAGAGCATCTTATGTTAATAATGGACAAACTGTTTTGCTGGCAGATGTAAATGAATCAACTGTATGGTCACCTGGGAAAACAGATGCAAAATATCCGTTACAGTCATGGCAAAGTAGTTATCCCGGGGCAAACTGGCTTAGCACTGCAATTGATCCGAATGACCCAACCGGAAATACAAAGGGTTGGTGGGATCCAAGTACAACAAATACAGGAAACTATAAACTTGAAGCTCTCAGTCATTCTAAGTTTTTGTATAAAGGAGATTTTATCCGATTAAAAAATATTTCACTAGGATATACTATGCCTTCAAAATTGACTTCAAAAATTTCGCTGCAAATAGTTAGAATTTATGCTCAGGTTTCAAACTTACTTACAATTACATCATATCCCGGTTACGATCCGGAAGGTGCCAGATGGGTTGATGCTGTAGGCATTCCTAATACAAGAACATTGAGTATTGGTTTATCAGCTAAGTTTTAATTTTATAACAAGAATTTGATATGAAAAATCTAAAAAATATATTTATTATCCTCCTGATATTGGGATTGAGTGCATGTAATGACGAAGCCTTCTTTAAACTTCAAAGACCTACTCCATTTCCATGGAATAATGTTTCTGAATTAGAATTTGCGGCAGTTTCTCCTTATAATAAAATGTTTTATGGAGGGTATGGTGCACCATTTTCAAATAACGTGTTAAATCAACTCATGGAGTCGGATTATTTTCGTTGGGTAGGTAATGTTGAAGGATATTCTACCGATCAGATTTATAATCGCCGCTTTACAGAAAGAGTTTCAGATATTGAAAATTTGTATGGAACTATGTATCAGGTAATCGGGCTTTGCAACGATGGACTGGATTTTTATAAAGCAACCAATGACAATCCTTTTCCTTTGGCAAGTTCAACCGATAAAGAGAAAAATGTGAAAAGAATAAAAGGAGAATTGCTTTTTATGCGCGCTTATGCCTATTATACGCTTGCTATTACTTTTTGCCCTGCTTATGGTTATGGTTCAAATAATGATACTAAAATACTTGTAAAAAGAGACCATACCTCAAATTCAAGCACAGATGCCTTGAATAATGCACCTGCTACAACTGGCGAAATTTATGATATGATTGTAAATGACCTGAAAGCGGCAAAAACTCTTTTACCAACAGATTGGACAGACGGAACACATGTTTCGTATAAAAACAGAGGAAGGGCAAATAAATGGGCTGCAGAAGCTTTTTTGGCTCAGGTATATTTTACTATGAAAAAATTTACAGTTGCTGATGCCCAAGAAAATGCATTAGCAGAACTGGACAGTGTAATTAATAATGGTGGTTACTCATTGAGCACTGATCCTTTTGCAAATTTTAATAACAGTAGCTCTGCATTATTATCGTCTGAAAATCAGGAAGTAATTTTTTGGATGTTCCAGGGGGATAATACGTTTTTCCCGATAATGAATAATTCAATGCGCTATACGATGTTCAACAAAGATTTTCGCGATTCCAAAAATGGTGGAAATGGTAATGTTAGTACCGGAACTAATCCAAAATGGAGCTTCACTCCCTGGTGGCAAATGTGTCTGGCTAAGAGTTCACTTGTTGAAATGGGGTGGATGCAAAATGATGGTACCGAAACCGATTTGGCACGCTGGGATTTGAGGTACAATAACCCAACTACTACATCTGGCTATGTAAATGAAAAAGGTCTTTATTACAGATTTGAAGGAAGTTATACTGATGCTTCCACTTATACATCTGAAAAGGGATTAAATGTAATTGGAAGAAGGACCAATGCATCGGATGATGGAAAATATATAATTTCTGCCAAATACGGTCCTCTAATTGGCAAATCTGAACCTGTCGTGCTTGTTAATAAATATTTTAGAACAACTGCCGGTAACTTGCAGAATATACCATTAATAAGATTGTCAGAATTATACTTAAACAGAGCTATGATTAAAAAACATGCAGGAATATCAGGTTGGTCGAGCGATTTTAATAAAGTTGCCTCACGATCATGGAATGCAACCTTAGCAGGAACTGCTTATGTTCCTAAATCAGATGCAGATATTAGTGAACGAATGATTTTAGTTGAAAGATGGAAAGAAATGGCTGCTGAAGACACTTGGTACCTTCCATTCTGTGAAGCATTGGGATATTCTGTCGGTTTAGGTGATAGAGCTTCCGGCAGTGGATTTACAGCACCATACAGCTCAAATTACTGGCAAAATTGTATTCCATTATCAGAATTAGATTTTCAGAAAAGATAGAAATATCAAATACTGTTTATTAAAGATAGAGCCGTTTGACTAGTCCCATGGCTCTATTTTTTCATTTATACCGAATAAGAGTAAGATTCATTGAACATGCAAAATTTGTACTTGAAAGTTATATTGGTTTTTACGTTATTTTGTAATAACTTTTCTTCTTTTTGCCAGGATATAAAAAAATCCTACGGTGACAAAGGATGTATGTTAAATTATTCACTATTGGATAACCGTTTTCCTGCTATGAAAGAATGGGCAAAAGCTGGTGTCGAAAATGGAATTCCGGATTTATCGTCAGTTCAAATAGTAAAAAAAATAAGTCCGAAAGATGATTTGCAACAATCAATTAATGAGGTTTTCAAAAAAGGAGGAGTATTATTGCTTACATCTGGTGAATATATAATCTCAAGACCTGTTAACCTGTTATCCGGAGTTATAATTCGTGGTACTAATAAAGAAAAAGTTTTGCTGAGCGTTAAAGTCCACGGTTATCAGACAAGTGTTACAGGTAAACCCAGACAAAGTGCCTTGATACTTCAGGATGTGAAAGGAGTTGGTATTGAGAATCTGACAATAAAATATACTGGTGTCGACTTCGAGCCAAATGATAGAAATTCATCCGATTCGCCTTGGGAAAAAGATGTTTTCCATATTAAAGAAAGTCGTGATACTACTCTTTTCGTTGAACAAATATGGATAAATCAATCTAAAAACTGTTGGGTTCAGGATTGCAATATATTGTGGGCAGGTAGTGATCCGATACGTATAACTTCATCGGAGCATATTACATGTCGTAGGAATTTTATTGACAGATGTTACAATAAGAATGATGGCGGAATGGGATATTATAATATTTTAAATTCAAAATATGTTTTGATTTGTAATGAGAAAGTGAAAAGAATCAGGCATTTGGCAATTCAAAACAACAGCAAATACAATGTGATCATCAATAATGATCTGGAAGTTGATATAAATTTTCATAATGGTGATGATGGTTACAATTTGATAGAAAATAATATAGTCAAAATACCTGTTTGGCACAGTTGGAAAGCGGTTTCAAGAGGTGACTTAAAACAACATCAACCACCGGGAGTTGGAAATATACTTTTTAATAATTTATTCTGCAATAAAGATGGTAAGCTTTTTTACTCAACTAAAGGAACTTGTTATCAGATGAATAGTTTGTGGAATTTAGAAGTTGCAAGTCCATTAATCGAAAATTTGCAATTAACGACATTATATCCGGTAAAATAGGAATGTTATTATGTTGAATCATAAAAAAATCAATTATGAAAATTTATATTAGAATACTGATTTTATTTTTTGTTATACTTCAACCTGTTTTATCGCAAAATAAAAATTTAAATCGAACAGAAAACACTTCAATTATTAAGTTAGAAAATAACTCTTCACAACTTTCGTTTGAATTAAATGGGGGTGCGTTGATTGATTTCCAGTTGAAATCAACAAACTTAAATCCGTTTACATGGAAACTAACCTCGGGTCAAATGCCCAAAAACAACCAAAGTGGAGCGGCATTTCAAGGTCATTTTCTTTGTGTTGGACGTTGGGGTTCACCTACCAATGGTGAAATTAAAGCCGGTGTTCCACACAACGGTCAAAGTTCAAGGGATTCTTGGAAAATTGATTCGACAAAAACTACCAATTTTCTTAAAATGAGTTTTACATCTCCAATGGATGGTATTCAGATTGAGCGTGATGTGAAATTGGATAATACAAATTCAATATTCAAAGTCAAAGAACGTTTTAAAAATACAAATACAATCGGTCGGCTTTTTAACGTGGTTCAGCACGCAACGATTGGAACTCCATTTCTTGATTCTACTGTTATCGTAAGTACCAATGCCAAAGAAGGTTTCATGCAATCGCTATCTTTTCCAAATCCTTCAGCCTTTGAATATGAGTGGCCAATAGGTTATACAGATAGTTTGAAAACCGTTGTCGATTTATCAAAATCCGATTCCAGAACTAGTTATGTTTCTACACATATTTTTTCTGATAGTATTGGATGGGTTACTATTGCCAATCCTCAAAAAGGTGTTTTAATGGGTTATATCTGGAAAACTGTTTCATACCCCTGGATTAATATTTGGCATCAGCTTATTGATGGAAAATTATGGGCTAAAGGGCTTGAATTCGGAACTACGGGAATAGGCAGATCTTATCAGGATTTACTGTCATGTGACACCAGATTCCATGGACGAAATTCTTTTTTCTTTTTAGATGCGACTGAAACCGTTGAAAAGGAATATATCTGTTTTCAGATTCAAATTTCGAAATCATTTCAACAAGTTGAAAAACTGGAACTAACACCTCTTGGAATTAAAATTACCGAAAAAGAGATTTCAAAACCAATGTATTTATTTGTTAAAACCGATATCAAATTTAATTAATTATGAAAAAGTTCTCATTACTAATTATTTTTTCAATTATTAGTATTATAGTTTATTCTCAATCATTTACTCAATATGTCAATCCATTTATCGGCACTGAAAATGATGGAGAAACAAATCCTGGTGCGTTAGTTCCATGGGGAATGATGTGTGCAATTCCTTTTAATGAATATGATACTTTAAAGACAGACAGAATTGACCAAAGATATAGAGCATCTTCATATTGCAAGACAAAAAGGTTTATATCAGGATTTACTCATGGAGGTATTAGTGGTCCAGGTTGTCCCGCTTTAGGGATTTTGGCCATAATGCCGGTGAAAACAACTTTAAATTTTAGTCCAAAAAGCTATATCAGTACCTATACGAATGAAATTGCTCAACCGGGTTATTACAAAGTCTTTTTAGAAAAAACAAAAATCACAGCAGAACTTACAGCCACAAAACGGTGCGCCATTCATCGTTACACTTTTCCCAAAGGAGAACATTCCATCTTTTTAAATCTTGGACTTTGCCTTACACCAACCAAAGGAGGAATGATTCAACGGGTTTCTGATACTGAATTTGAAGGATATCATGCTGTAGGCCAGTTTTGTAGTAAATGGGTGAGCGGAAATCTTTACTTTTATGTAAAAATTCAGAAACAACCCATTCTTTGGGGAATGTGGAATGATCAGGCAAATTACAAAAAATTCACTCAGGAAAATATTGGAAATGATCTTGGTGCTTATCTTCAATACATTACTGGCGAAAATGAAACCATTTTGGTGAAAATAGGTATTTCATATACTTCAATTGCCAATGCAAAATTGAATCTAGAAACTGAAATTCCCGGTTGGGATTTCGATGCTGTAAAAGTAGTTGCAAATAATGAGTGGGAAAATCAACTGTCGAGAATTAAGGTTGAAGGCGGTACAAAAGATGATAAAACAATTTTTTATACCGGACTTTATCATGCTTTAATTCACCCCAATTTGTTGAGTGATGTGAACGGTGAATATCCGGCATTCACCACTTTTAAAACAATGAAAGCCATTGGTTATGATAGATATACGATTTATTCCTTGTGGGATACTTATCGAAATCTGCATCCGTTTTTGTCGTTGGTTTATCCCGAGAGACAGCTTGATATGGTAAAATCGATGTTAGCTATGTATCAGGAAAGTGGTTGGCTTCCAAAATGGGAATTAGGAAGCCAGGAGACCCTGGTAATGGTTGGTGACCCGTCATTGCCGGTAATTGCTGATACTTATTTACGTGGAATTAAAAATTTCGATACAAATCTTGCGTATGAGGCAATGAGTAAAGGTGCAACGACGCCAGAAAAGGATAATTTGTTACGTCCTGGTCTTGATAATTTATTGAAGAATGGATTTATTCCACAAGATGCACCAAGAGTTTGGGGTCCGGTTTCAACGACACAGGAATATGCAATTGCGGATTGGAATCTGGCTCAATTTGCTTTGGCTTTAGGAAAAAAAGAGGATTATGCTAAATTTCTGGCTCAGTCCTGTTTATATCGTAACTATTTTGACAACGAAACCGGTTTTCTGAGGCCAAAAATGGCAGATGGAAGTTTTTTAAAGAGCTTTAATCCTGTACAAATTGGAGATGTATGGCCTGGTGCTCCTGGTTTTGTAGAAGGAGATGCCTGGCAATATTTATTCTTTGCACCACACGACATAAATTGGTTGAGAGGCAA